>NZ_JBWKIR010000019.1:0-57889 GCF_056432605.1 Streptomyces sp. NPDC045022 | reverse complement strand
CGCGACGGCGACGGCGGCCCGAGGACAGGCAGTGCCGACTCCCGCAACCGCGGCGAGGGACCGGGAGCGACCAGCGCCGCCTCCCAGAACCGCGGCGGGGATCGAGGAGTGAGCGCGGCCACCGAGACCCGCAGCGGGGGCTGGGCGGCGACTGACACCGGCTCCGACAACCGCGACGGCGACGGCGGCCCGAGGACAGGCAGTGCCGACTCCCGCAACCGCGGCGAGGGACCGGGAGCGACCAGCGCCGCCTCCCAGAACCGCGGCAGGGATCGAGGAGTGAGCGCGGCCACCGAGAACCGCAGCGGGGGCTGGGCGGCGACTGACACCGGCTCCGACAACCGCGACGGCGACGGCGGCCCGAGGACAGGCAGTGCCGACTCCCGCAACCGCGGCGAGGGACCGGGAGCGACCAGCGCCGCCTCCCAGAACCGCGGCAGGGATCGAGGAGTGAGCGCGGCCACCGAGAACCGCAGCGGGGGCTGGGCGGCGACTGACACCGGCTCCGACAACCGCGACGGCGACGGCGGCCCGAGGACAGGCAGTGCCGACTCCCGCAACCGCGGCGAGGGACCGGGAGAGACCGGCGCGGCCTCCGGCAACCGCGGCGGGACCCGGGGGCCGGCCGGCGCGACTTCCGGTGGGCAGACGCACTCCGGGCGCTTCGGGGTCGGCGGGGCGGGCGGGGTGTCCGGAGACCCGTACGCAGGTGTGACGGCACACGGTCAGGCGGACGGCGGCACGTACCGCGCGGAGGACGCTCGAGCGGGCGGCCGCGAAGACGCCCCTCTGCGGGGCACCGACGCCCCACAGGGCGCACGGCGGCGCGGGCTCGGCGCGTGGGCGCGACGGCTGGCCGGCGGGCGCGCGGAACAGCCGGCCGGCCGAGGGACGTACGACGGTACGGCGGCCCACTCCGCCGAGGCACCGGCGCCCGGTTCCCCGCAGCAACCGGAGACCTGGCCGGACCCCGCCGCGCTGCTGCTGACGGCGCTGGGGCCCGGGCCCCGGCTGTGGGAGCGGGGGCCCGGTCACCCGGAGGCGCTGACCGTACGGCTCGGCACGGCCGACCGGAGCGCGCCGGACGGCTCGGGCCTGCTGCCCGCCGTACCGGTGACGGCGGCACTGCGCGAGGCGGGCGCGCTGGGCCTGGCCGGTCCGCGGCCCCGGCTGTCCGGGCTCGCCCGCGCGGTGCTGGCCCAGTTCGCCGCGCTGCACTCCCCCGATCTGCTGGAGATCGTGCTGATCAGCGCGGACCACTCACGCCCGGTGGAAGAGCGCACGGCCGAGTGGTCCTGGCTGGGCTGGCTCCCGCATGTCCGGCCGGGCCATGGCCAGGACTGCCGCCTGCTGCTCGCCTACGACCGTGAACAGGCGGCGGCCCGTACGGAGGAACTGCTGCGCCGGGTCGAGGACCACGCGGCGACGGGCAGGACCGCCGCCTCTCCCGCCCCGGTCCGTGTCCCGGCTCCGTCGGCGTCGGCGTCGGCGTCGGTGTCGGAGGCGACCGCCACCCCCGGACGCCCCACGCCCACCGGCACACCCGGCACCCCGAACCGGACCACCCCACCGCACACCGCACCACCCGGCACCGCCGACCGCACCGCCCCAGGGCACGCCCCGCCTCCCGGCACCCCCGCACCGGGGTCCGCTGTGGCCGGCCGCCGTCCTTCCTGGGCCAGGGACGAGGCGGACATCGGTGCCGGCGGCGGTGGTTTCTCGGGGCCGTACACCGTCGTCGTCGTGGACGGGGACCCCGGCGGGGCCGCTCTGCGGGAAGCCGTCGCGCGGCTGGCGGTGGCCGGGCCGCGGGCCGGGATCCATGTGGTGTGTCTCGCCGAGACCGAGCCGGCCTCGCCCGCGTTCCCCGTGGCCCGCGCGTACGAGGCCGCGTGCGCGCTGACGCCGACGTTCCGGCACTGCGGTGCCGTGGCGCTGCTCAGCGGGGATGTCGCCACCGCCGTGCATCTGATGCGCGTGGCCCCGAGCGGGCCCGTCGGCGCCGGCACGGTGGCCTCCGTGGACGCCGTCTCCGCCGCCTGGGCGGAGCGGTTCGCGCGGGCGCTGGCGCCCCTGCGTCCGGACGGCCCCATCGGTGAGCGGCACGCGCGCGTGACCACACCGTTGCCGCGGTCGGCGCGCCTGCTGGACGAGTTGGGGCTGGCCCGGGCCACCCCGGCATCGCTGATGGCGCGCTGGGCGGACGCGGCGGACGACACCGAGGCGCTGGGCGGCCGGGCCCGTGCGGTGCTCGGTGCCGGTCCGCGCGGCCCGCTCACCGCCGACCTGGTGGCCGACGGTCCGCATCTGCTGATCGAGGGACCGGCCGGCAGCGGTCGTACCGAGCTGCTGCGGGCCGTGGTCGCCTCGCTGGCCGCCGCCGAGCGGCCGGACCGGCTGGGCGTGGTGCTGATCGACGGCCGCGACGGGGTCGGGACGGGCGCCGGACGCGACGAAGGACTGCGGGTCTGTGCCGACATACCCCATGTCACCACCCACCTCGCGGCCAACGACCCGGTGCGGATGCGGGAGTTCGCGCAGTCGCTGAGTGCCGAGCTGAAGCGGCGGGCCGAGCTGCTGGGCCGGGCGGAGTTCGCCGAGTGGCACCGGGGGCGCGAGGTGCCGGGCCGGATCGTCGCCCAGCGCACGCCCGCCAACGGTGACATAGACACGCCGTCCAGCTCCACCCTGCGGCTGCGCCCGGGCGCGGCGGCGGGGCAGCGCGCCGGGGCCGCGCCGCCGCTGCCCCGGCTCGTGGTCGTCGTCGACGACCTGGACGCGCTGGTCTCCCCGCCGCTCGGCTCGCCGGGCCGGCCCGCCGCCGGGTCGGTGATGCGGGCGCTGGAGGCGGTCGCCCGGGAGGGTGAACGTCTTGGGGTGCACCTGGTGGCGGCCGGCACGGGCGGTCGTACGGCGGAGACGGAACCGGCGCGCCGGGCCACCCTGCGGGTCGCGCTGGACGCCCCCGAGCCCGGGCCGGACGAGCCGGCGCCGGGGCGCGGGCGGCTGGTGTGCGCGGACGGCGGGGTCACCGACTTCCAGGGCGGCCGGGTGACGGGCCGCATCCCGCGTACCGCGACCCAGCGGCCCACGGTCGTCCCGCTGGAGTGGCAGCGCATGGGCGACCCACCGGCCCGCCGGCCCGTGCGGGAACTGGGCAACGGCCCCACCGACCTGGCCCTGCTGGCGAGCGCGGTGGAGCGCGCGGCCCGGCAGGTCTCGGCGGAGCAGGTGCCCTCCCTTCTGTGATCTCCGGCTCCGGCGGGAACCGGCAGGCATACACTCCCGGTCACGAGCCGGTCACGATGAGCGGGTTGACACCGCAGGCGCTCTTGCCCGCCGTGAGCGGCTCGGCGTAGACCGGACCGCACGGGACACAGTTCTCACGGACACAGTTCTGACGTTCAACGGAGAACGACGAACGGGGAAGTGATGCACAGCGAGAGCAGCACCATCCGGACACACAGGGCCGTCACCACGCTCGCCGCGCTGCTCGCGGGAGCGCTCGCGCTCACCGCCTGCTCCAGCGGTGACAACGACAAGAAGGACAACGGCGAGCAGAGCGGCGGAGCGACCGGTTCCACCGTCACCCTGCCGAAACTGGACGGCGCGAGCCTGGAGGTCGCCGCCGTCTGGACCGGCACCGAACAGGCGAACTTCAAGAAGGTCCTGGCGGAGTTCGAGAAGCGCACCGGCGCGAAGGTGACGTTCGTGCCCGCCCAGGACCCGATCATCAACTTCCTCGGCTCGAAGATCGCGGGCGGTCAGCCGCCGGACGTGGCGCTGCTGCCCCAGCCGGGCGCGATCAAGCAGGCCGTGGACAAGAAGTGGGCCAAGCCCCTCGGCGCGGACGCGCTCAAGGCGCTGCGGAAGAACTATTCGCAGGGCTGGCAGGACATCGGCAAGGTCGACGGCAAGAGTTACGGCGTCTACTACAAGGCCGCCAACAAGTCGCTGATCTGGTACAACGCCAAGGTCTTCGAGAACGCGGGCGCCAAGGAGCCGAAGACCTGGCAGGACCTGCAGACCACGTCCCAGGCGGTGTACGACTCCGGTGTCACCCCGTTCTCGGTCGGCGGCGCCGACGGCTGGACGCTGACGGACTGGTTCGAGAACGTCTATCTGTCCCAGGCCGGGCCGGAGAAGTACGACCAGCTCGCCCAGCACAAGATCAAGTGGACTGATCCCTCGGTGAAGCAGGCCCTGACCACACTCGCCCAGATCTGGGGCAGGAAGAACTTCGTGGCGGGCGGCGCCGACGGCGCGTTGCAGACCGAGTTCCCGGCCTCCGTCACGCAGACCTTCACCGGCGGTGACCAGCCGAAGGCCGCGATGGTCTACGAGGGCGACTTCGCCCAGGTCAACATCGGCGACACCAAGGCGAAGGTGGGCACGGACGCGAAGGTGTTCCCCTTCCCCGCGGTGGGCTCGTCCGCGCCGGTGGTCTCCGGCGGTGACGCGGCCGTGATCCTGAAGGACTCCAAGGCGGCGCAGGCGCTGGCCACCTTCCTGGCCTCCCCGGACGCGGCGACCATCCAGGCCAGGCTCGGCGGCTACCTCTCGCCGAACAAGAACGTGCCGAACTCGGCGTACCCGAACGCCGTGCAGCAGAAGATCGCCAAGGCGCTGATCGGGTCCGGCGACGACTTCCGCTTCGACATGTCCGACCAGGCCCCGCAGGCCTTCGGCGGCACACCGGGCAAGGGCGAGTGGAAGGACCTGCAGGACTTCCTGAAGAACCCGAAGGACGTGGCGGGCACGCAGGCGAAGCTGGAGAAGGACGCGGCGGCGGCCTACGGGAACGGGAGCTGACCCGGCGATGGCGTCGGCAGCGGCGGCCGGGGCCCCACCGGGCCCCGCCGCACCGAAGAGCCGCAAGAGCGTGACCGGCACCCGCAGGACGGTGGCAGCCCTCTTCCTGCTGCCCGCCCTGGTGCTGCTCGGCGCGCTCGTGGTCTACCCGATCGGGTACTCGATCGTCCGCAGCTTCTACAACGCCCGGGGTGACGGTTTCGCCGGGGTCGACAACTACAAGGCGCTGTTCACGGACGACGGCATCCGTACGGCGCTGAAGAACAACGTCATCTGGGTGGTGTTCGCGCCCACGGTCTCCACCGCGCTCGGTCTGGTCTTCGCGGTGCTGACCGAACGGGTGCGCTGGGGCACGGCGTTCAAGCTGGTCGTCTTCATGCCGATGGCGATCTCGATGCTGGCGGCCGGGATCATCTTCCGGCTGGTGTACGACCAGGACCCGGACAAGGGCGTCGCGAACGCCGTGTGGGTGGGTGTCCACGACACCTTCGCCCAGTCGTCGGCGTTCCCGAAGGCGCATCCGGGACGCGAGTCGCCGCTCGTGGCGCGAAGCGGCGGCTTCATCACCACGGCCACGGTGCACACGGGCCAGGCCGTCACGCTCCCGCTGGTCGGTGTCGCCCCCGAGCAGATGCCCGACGACGCGAAGAAGGCGGTGGCGGCCGCGCCGGAGCCGGGGAAGATCACCGGGACCACGTGGCAGGACTTCACCCGCGGCAGGGGCGTGGGCAAGCTCGGTGCCCCGGACCCGTCGGAGCTGGGTTACGCCGGGATGCGGATCGAGGCGGTGAAGGACGGAAAGGTCGTGGCCACCGCCGAGGCGGCCGGCGACGGCACCTTCACGCTGCCCGCGAAGGCGGACGGAGCCCGGCTGAGACTGCCGGCGGGCAACTTCAGGGAGCCGTACAACGGCGTCGACTGGCTCGGCCCGGCGCTGGTCACCCCGGCCATCATCGGGTCGTACGTATGGATGTGGGCGGGCTTCGCGATGGTGCTGATCGCGGCCGGGCTCGCGGGCGTGCCCCGGGAGCTGCTGGAGGCCGCGCGGGTGGACGGCGCCAACGAGTGGCAGGTGTTCCGCCGGGTCACCGTGCCGTTGCTCGCACCGGTCCTCGCGGTGGTCGCCGTCACGCTGATGATCAACGTGCTGAAGGTGTTCGACCTCGTGTACATCATCGCGCCGGGTTCCTCCCAGGACGACGCGAACGTGCTGGCCCTGGAGCTGTACCGCAAGGGGTTCGCGGAGGGGCAGCCGGGCATCGCCAGCGCGATCGCGGTGTTCCTGCTGCTGCTGGTCATCCCGGTGATGCTGTTCAACATCCGCAGGCTCAGGCGGGAGGTGCGGCGATGACGACCGCCACCGGAAGCGTCGGCAGGACGGCACCCGCCGGCACGGCGGTGAAGGCCCGGCAGTCCCTCGGCTCGAAGATCACCGAGAAGCTGAGCGGCGGACTGGTCCGTGTCTTCCTGATCCTCGTGGGCCTGTTCTGGCTGGTGCCGACCATCGGCCTGCTCGTCTCCTCCCTGCGCGCACCGGAGGACATGAGCGCGAGCGGCTGGTGGAAGGTGTTCTCCCAGCCGTCCCGGCTGACCTTCGACAGCTACCAGAAGCTGCTGGAGAACAGTGACATCACCAGCTCACTGGTGAACACGGTGCTGATCACTGTCCCGGCGACGATCCTGGTCGTGGTGATCGGCTCGCTGGCCGGCTACGCGTTCGCGTGGATGGAGTTCCCGGGCCGGGACTGGTGGTTCCTGGGCGTGGTGAGCCTGCTGGTGGTGCCCGTGCAGGTGGCGCTGATCCCGATCGCCGAACTGTTCGGCAAGATCGGCCTGTTCGGCACGATCCTCGGGGTGATCCTGTTCCATGTCGGCTTCGGTCTGCCGTTCGCGGTGTTCCTGCTGCGGAACTTCTTCGCGGAGATCCCCCGCGAGCTGCTGGAGGCGGCCCGGCTGGACGGCGCCGGCGAACTGCGCCTGTTCGCCCGCGTGGTGATGCCCCTCGGCGGGCCGGCGATCGCGAGCCTCGGCATCTTCCAGTTCCTGTGGGTGTGGAACGACATGCTGGTCGCGCTGGTGTTCACCAAGTCCGGTTCACAGCCGATCACGGTCGCCCTGCAGACGCAGGTGCGGCAGTTCGGCAACAACATCGACGTGCTGGCGCCGGGCGCGTTCATCTCGATGGTGATCCCGCTGGCCGTGTTCTTCGCGTTCCAGCGGCAGTTCGTCTCCGGGGTGATGGCGGGCGCGGTCAAGTAGCGGTGAGGGAGCCGTCTTCTGCGGGGCGGGCCGTCGTCGGTCCGCCCCGCCGCGTTCACCGGGCGGCGTCCCCCACATGCCGTACACGCCGTAACCAAGTCACTCCATCGGCCGTTGCCGGGCAGAACGCCCGCGCCGACCGACCCATGGATGCCCCTTGCCCAGGTTCAGTGTCATCGTCCCCGCGTACAAGGTCCAGGCGTACCTCTCCCAGTGCCTGGTCTCGGTGCTCTCCCAGTCGTATCCCGATCTCGAACTGATCGCCGTGGACGACTGCTCACCCGATGCGTGCGGCGCGGTCATCGACGAGTTCGCGGCCCGGGACGCGCGCGTGAAGCCCGTGCACCTGGCCGAGAACCAGGGGCTCGGCGGCGCCCGGAACGCGGGCATGGCGGAGGCGAGCGGTGACTACCTGGTCTTCCTGGACGGTGACGACACGCTCACCCCGGACGCGCTGCGCTCGGTCGCCGAACGGCTCAAGGAGACCGGCGAGCCGGACGTCCTGGTCTACGACTACGCGCGCACGTACTGGGACGGCCGGGCGGTCCGCAACCAGCTCGCCGCCCAGCTCACCGAGCAGGGCCCGGCGCCGTTCCGGCTGGAGGACCGGCCGGGGCTGCTCAGGGTGCTGATGGTGGCGTGGAACAAGGCCTGTCGGCGGGAGTTCGTCCAGGAACACGGCTTCGCGTTCCCGCCGGGCTACTACGAGGACACCCCCTGGACCTTCCCGGTGCTGATGACGGCGGAGTCGATCGCCACCCTGGACCGGGTGTGCGTGCACTACCGGCAGCGCCGGCAGGGCAGCATCCTCGGCACCACCAGCGTCAAGCACTTCGACCTCTTCGACCAGTACGACCGGGTGTTCGCGTACGTCGAGGAGCGGCCGGAACTGGACCGGTGGCGGCCGGAGTTGTTCCGCCGCATGGTCGACCACTACGCCCTGGTGTTCGCCAGGCGCGGCAGGCTGCCGCGCGGCAGCCACGGCGCCTTCCTGCACCGGGCCCGCGCCCACTGCCGCCGCTACGGGGTCCCGGGGACCCGGATCCGGCTGCGGCTGCGGCACACCCTGGTCCGCTACGGCCTGCACCGCACGTTCCGGGCACTCCAGCTGGCCGCGGCCGTCCGCCGCCGCGCGCTGAAGTCGGCCGTGAAACTGGCCCGCGCCCTGAGGTCCGGGGTGCTCCAGCTGCACTACCGCGTCCAGCTGCGGCTGCCGCTGCGCGGCGACCGGGCCGTGTTCGCCGCCTCCTGGGGGCGCCGCGACCCGGGCGCGCTGGAGGAAGCGTTCCGGACGCACGCCCCGCACATCCGCACCGCGTGGATCGCCCGCCCCGAGCAGCAGCACACCGTCCCGCCCGGCCCGCGTCGGCTGCGTCCCGGCTCAGCCGCCTACTGGACGGCGCTGGCCCGCTCCAAGTACCTGGTGAACGACGCCGGATTCGACCGCGGGCTGCGTTGGCGCCCCGGCCAGGTCTTCGTCCAGACGCAGCAGGGCACCCCCCTCAAGCAGATGGGCCTCGACCTCCAGGAGCACCCGGCCGCCGCCCGGGACACCGACTTCGAGGAGCTGCTGCGGGGCGTCGACCAGTGGGACTACGTCCTGTCCGGCAACCGGCACTCCACCCTCACCTGGGAGCGGGTCTTCCCGGGCCGCTACACCACCCTGGAGTACGGCTCCCCGCGCAACGACGTCTTCCAGCGGGCGACCTCGGCGGACGTGGCACGGCTGCGCGAGTCGCTCGGCATCCCCGCGGGCACGGTCGCCATCCTGTACGCGCCCACGTACCGCGACCAGCACCGGACCCAGCGCCCGCTGCTGGACCTGGAGCGGATCGTGCGCCGCCTCGGCCCGCGCTTCGTGATCATGGCCCGCCCCCACCCCGCGCACGGTGGCTCCCTCGGCACGGGCACCCGGATCATCGACGTCGGCGACCACCCGAGCGTGGAGTCCCTCTGCCTCGCCTCGGACGCGCTGCTCACCGACTACTCGTCGATCATGTTCGACTACGCCGGCCTGGACCGGCCGATCGTCGTGCACACCGCGGACTGGGAGCCGTACCGGGCCGCCCGGGGCACCTACTTCGACCTGCGCGCCTTCCCGCCGGGCGCGGTGGCGCGCAGCGAGGACGAGCTGATCGACATCTTCGCCTCCGGTCACTGGCGCGGCTCGCGTTCCGCGCAGCTGCGGGCGGCGTTCCGGGAGCGGTTCTGCCCGTACGACGACGGACGTGCCGCCGAACGGGTCGTACGGCGGGTGGTGCTGGGCGAGGCGGACCTGCCGCCGGTGGTTCCGCTCGCGGACCGGAAACCCGCGCCGCCGGCCTGCGCGCGGTCCCCGCTGGCCACCGTGCCGCAACCTTCCGGTCCGCTTCCCGTCACCGAGAGCCGCTGAACACCGTTGGTCCCTTCGGGAGTTTGCGTGCCCCTCGGCTCGACGCGGCCCGCCCCGAGCCGGCCGTCCACCTGGCGTCCGGCGGGACGGCCCAGCCGCGTCCGCAAGACGACAGAAAGAGCAGAATGCCCCGCTTCAGCATCATCGTCCCGTCCCACGGGGTCGCCGGCCGGCTGTCCCAGGCGCTGGACTCGGTCCTCGGCCAGTCCTTCGGCGACCTTCAGCTGATCCCGGTCTGCGACGCCCCCGACGCTCCGGGCGCCGCCGTCGCCGCCGGGTACGCGGAGCGGGACTCCCGGGTGACCCCGGTCCACTCGCCGCCGTCCGCCGGTCTGGGCGGGGCGCGCAACGCCGGGATGCGGGCCGCGACCGGCGCCTATCTGCTGTTCCTGGACGGCGACGACCTGCTGCTGCCGGGCGCGCTCGCGGCGCTGGACGCCCGCCTGACCGAGACCGCCGGCGTCGACGTGCTGCACGTCGAGCACGAGCGCGCCCCCTGGTGGGAGGGCGAGCCGACGAACCCGGCCGCACCCCTGCTCGCCAAGGCCCCCAAGGGCTCCTTCGTCCCCGCCGACCTGCCGCGACTGACCGGTGTGCAGCTCCCGGCGTGGAGTGCCGTGTACCGTCGCGGCTTCCTCACCGCGCACGAACTGGCCTTTCCCGAGAGTCACTTCACGGACCTGGGCTGGGGCGGGCTCACCACGATCGCCGCCGAGCGGATGGCGGTGCTGCGCCGGGCCGTCGTACGGCACCGGCTGCGCCGGCAGGGCAGCCGGCTCAATCTGCCCGGACCGCACCAGCACGCCCTCCTCGACCAGGTGGACCTGGTGCTGACGCGCGCGGCCGAGTGCGCCCTGCCGGCCGAGCGGACCGGACCGCTGTTCGAGCAGCTGTTCGCGGTGGTGCTCAAGACGGCGTCCCGGCCGGAGCGGCTGCCCTCCGGGCACCGGGCGTTCTTCCGCCGGGCCGGGCGCCTCTACCGACGGCACCGGCCCGCCGGTTACCGGGCGCCGGGTGGCAGCCTGGGTGTGCAGCACCGGCTGCTGGCGACGGGTGCGTACACCGCGTTCCGTGCCCTGCGCGGCGCCAACCAGGTGGCCGCACGCTCGGCCGAGGCCCTGCCCCGCCCGCACATGCTGCGCACCCGGCTGCGCTACGCCCGCGACCTGCGCCGCCCGCTCGACCCCCACCTCGCCGTGTACTGCGCCTACTGGGGCCGGGGCTACGCCTGCAACCCGGCCGCGATCCACGCCAAGGCCCGTGAACTCGCCCCGCACGTGCGCTCGGTGTTCCTGGTCGAGGCCGACCAGGCCCACGCGATGCCCGAGGGCGTCGAGTACGCGGTGATCGGCTCCCGCCGCTACTGGGAGGTGCTGGCCCGCGCCACGTACCTGATCAACAACGCCAACTTCGCCGAGGGTGTCGTCAAGCGGCCCGGCAGCGTGCACCTGCAGACCCAGCACGGCACCCCGCTGAAGACGATGGGCGTGGACCAGTCGACGTATCCGGTGGTGGCCGCGCGGTCCGGCAGCTTCACCAGGCTGCTGGGCCGCGTCGACCGCTGGGACTTCAACCTCTCCTCCAACCGCCACTCCACCCAGATGTGGGAGCGCGCCTTCCCCGGCTCGTACGAGCATCTGGAGTACGGCTATCCGCGCAACGACGTGTACTACACGGCGACCGCCGAGGACGTCGCCCGGATCCGCCGGGAGCTGGGGGTCCCGGAGGGCAGGACGGCCGTGCTGTACGCGCCGACCCACCGCGACCACCACACCGGCTTCGAGACCGGCCTGGACCTGGAGGCGTTCTGCGAGGCGGCCGGCGAGGACGTCGTCGTGCTGCTGCGCGCCCACTACTTCTACGACCGGGGCCGCTCCCAGGGCTCCGGCCGGATCATCGACGTGACCGCGCACCGCTCCGCCGAGGACGTGTGCCTGGCCGCGGACGCGCTGGTCACGGACTACTCGTCGATCATGTTCGACTACGCCAACCTGGACCGGCCGATCGTCGTGTACGCCGACGACTGGGACGTCTACCAGGAGACCCGGGGCGTCTACTTCGACCTGCCCGCCGAACCGCCCGGCCCGGTCGTCCGCACCCCCGAGGAACTGGCCGGGGTCTTCCGCGACGGCTCGTACACGGGCCCGGAGGCCGGGGCGCTCAGGGCCGCGTTCCGGGAGCGGTTCTGCGAGTTCGACGACGGGCGCGCCGCCGAGCGCGTGGTACGGCGGGTGCTGCTCGGCGAGCCGCCGGAGGCGGTCCCGCCCGTGATCCCGCTCGCCGAACGCGTCCCCGCCCCCGCCGCCGCGACCCTCGTGAGGAGCTGATCCGCCGTGCCCCGCTTCAGTCTGATCGTGCCCTGTTTCAAGGTGCAGGGCTTCCTGCGCGAGTGCCTGGACTCGGTGCTCACGCAGTCCTTCGACGACTTCGAGCTGATCGCCGTGGATGACTGCTCCCCGGACGGCTGCGGCGCGATCCTCGACGAGTACGCCGAGCGGGACCCGCGCGTGAAGGTGCTGCACCTGCCGGAGAACGTGGGCCTCGGCCGGGCCCGCAACGCGGGGCTCCCCCACGCCACCGGCGACTACCTCTTCTTCCTCGACAGCGACGACACCCTCACCCCGGGCGCACTGCGGGCCATCGCCGGCCGGCTGGCGGAGGCCGCCGAACCGGACGTGCTGGTCTTCGACTACGCGCGCACCTACTGGTGGGGCGGCACCCGGCGCAACGCGCTGGCCGACGTGCTCGCCGAGGCCGGCCCGGGCACCTTCACGGTCGCCGAGTACCCGCGGATCCTCGACCTGCTGATGGTGGTGTGGAACAAGGTCTACCGGCGGGAGTTCGTCGCCGGGAACGGCTTCGAGTTCCCGCCCGGCTACTACGAGGACACCCCCTGGACCTTCCCGGTCATGCTCAGCGCCGGACGGATCGCCGCCCTGGACCGGATCTGCCTGAACTACCGGCAGCGCCGGCAGGGCAACATCCTGTCCACCACCAGCCGCAAGCACTTCGACATCCACGACCAGTACGAACGGGTCCTCGCCTTCGTGGAGCAGCGGCCGGAACTGGCGAGCTGGCGGCCGTACCTGCATCGCAAGATGGGCGAGCACTGCCTGGACATCCTGGCCAAGCCGGACCGGCTGCCGCCCACCGACAAGGCCGAGTTCTTCCGGCGTACGGCGCGGATGTTCCGCGAGCACAGGCCCGAGGGGGCCCTGGTGGGCGGCGAGGTGGCCGCGCTGGAGGGCTCCTGGACGCGGTACCGGCTGGGGCGGCAGGCGGCACGGGCCGGGCGGGAGGCGGCTCGGCGGGCGGGCCTGGCGCGCCGGGCGGCGGCCGCGCGGGCCCGTAGCGGCTGGGCGTCCCTGCACGCGCGCCGCCCGCTGGACGAGAACCTCGTGGTGTACTCGGCGTCCTCGCACCGTGGGATGCTCGGCGACCCGGCGGCCGTCTACCGCAAGGCGCGGGAGATCGCCCCGCGGTTGCGCGGGGTGTGGGTGGTGCGGGACGCGGAGGCCGCGGAGCAGCTGCCGCCCGATGTCGAGCACGTGGTCGTGGGCTCCGCGCGATACCTTGAGGTCACCGCGCGGGCGAAGTTCTTCGTCAACGACGTCAACTGGCCCGGCGCCCTGGCCAAGCGGCCCGGCAGCGTGCACATCCACACCCACCAGGGCACCCCGCTCAAGTACCTGGGCGCGGACCTGCTGGACAAGCCCGGCGCCCGGCTCGGCTTCGACGTGCCGCAGATGCTGCGCCGGGCCGACCGCTGGGACTACAGCCTGGTCGCCAACCGCCACTCCGAGCTGGTCTGGGAGCGGGCCTATCCGTGCCACTTCACCTCGGTGCGCACCGGCAGTCCGCGCAACGACGTGCTGGTGAACGCCGGTACCAGCGACTTCCGGCAGCGGCACGGCATCCCCGAGGACCACACGGTCGTGCTGTACGCGCCGACCCGCCGGGACTACCGCCGGGGCGGCCACGTGGACCGGTTCGACCCGGCCCGGTTCGCGGCGGACCTCGGTGCGGGGCACACCCTCGTGGTCCGGCTGCATCCCTCGCTGGTGAACGGTCCCGCGCGGGGCATGGGCCTTGCCGAGCTGGCCCGGCGCGGGATCGTGGTCGACGCGACCGGCGAGCCGCGGGTCGAGGACGTCCTGCTCGCGGCGGACGTGCTGGTCACCGACTACTCGGCCGTGATGTTCGACTACGCCAACCTCGACCGGCCGATCGTGGTGCACGCCGACGACTGGCCCGCGTACACCGCGAGCCGGGGCACCTACTTCGACCTCACCGCCGAGCCGCCGGGTCATATCACCCGCTCCTACCGGGAGCTGGCGTGGCTGTTCGCCTCGGGTTCGTGGCAGGACGGGGAGTCGGCCCGGCTGCGGGCGGACTTCCGGGCCCGGTTCTGCGAGTTCGACGACGGGCGCGCCGCCGAGCGGGTCGTACGGACCCTGCTGCTGGGCGAGGACATGCCGGGAACCCGGGTCCGGCTGCCCGGCCAGGCCACGGGCCGGGACGTGCTGACCTCGGCGTGAGAACGACCGGCCGGCGCCGCGCGCCGGCCGGTCGTGGCCACTCGGGTGCCCGGTGTCACTCGATGACGAGGTCGACCTCGATGTTGCCGCGGGTGGCGTTGGAGTACGGGCAGACCTGGTGGGCGGTCTCGACCAGCTTGCGGCCGGTGGCCTCGTCCACGGTGTCGGGCAGCTCGACGCGCAGCGTCACCTTCAGCCCGAAGCCCTCGCCCTGCTTGCCTATGCCGACCTCGGCGGTCACCGCCGTGTCGCTGACGTCCACCTTCGCCTGGCGGCCGACGAGGCCGAGGGCGCTGCCGAAACAGGCGGCGTAACCGGCGGCGAAGAGCTGCTCCGGGTTGGTGCCCTCGCCGTTGCCGCCCAGCTCCACCGGCGGGGCCAGCCTGAGGTCGATCTTGCCGTCGGAGGAGACGGCACGGCCGTCGCGGCCGTGGGTGGCGGTGGCGACAGCGGTGTAGAGCGCGTCCATGGAAGACCATCCCTCTCGGATGTGGGGTGCGTGACGGGTTTCGTTGCGGCCCGTTCCGAACACGAGTAGAGCACACAATTCAGTTGTGCACAACTAAATGGCTCGCTCGAGCTATCCTTGACCCATGACCGCATCGCCCGCCCCGCGGACCACCACCGCCGACGCCGACTGGCTCCGCCTGGACCGCCAGATCTGCTTCTCCCTGCACGCCGCGTCCCGCGCCTTCAACGGCGTCTACCGCGTGATCCTCAAGGACCTCGGGCTCACCTACCCGCAGTACCTGGTGATGCTGGTGCTGTGGGAGCAGGGCGACCAGCCCGTCAAGAAACTCGGCGAACATCTTCGGCTCGACTCCGGCACGCTGTCCCCGCTGGTGAAGCGGCTGGAGGGGGCCGGCCTGGTGCGGCGCGAGCGCAGCGCGCGGGACGAGCGGTCCGTGTGGGTGCGGCTGACCGGGGAAGGCGCTGCGCTGCGCGAGCGGGCCCTGGAGGTGCCGCGGCGGATCGTGGCGGCGACCGGCTTCGACCTGACGGAGATCGGCGAGCTGCGCGAGCGGCTCGACCAGCTCACCACCGCGCTGGACGCGGCGGCATCGTCGCAGGCCCGGGAGGCTCGCTAGGGCCTGGCCCGGCGGATGTAGAGCCGTACGGTCACCCCGTCCCGCGCGGTCTCCTCGCGCTGCGCGAACTCCTCGGTCAGCACGGCGAGTTTGGCCCGCTCGGTGGGACTGCCCGGGGTCCAGCGGCCGGCGAGCAGCTCCCGGTCCGCGACGACCCACACCCGGTCCAGCCGGGCCAGCCTCCGGCGCAGCTCACCGGGCCCGGCCTCACGCCCGTACAGCGTCCCGGACGCGGCGGCCCCTTCCGCCAGGGCCACGTCCCGCACCCTGCGGAACGCCCCCGGGTAGGTGAGCGCCACGTTCCGCGTCTGCACCGGCAGGAACAGCACCGGGTCCCCGGGCCCCACCTCCCGCGCGGCGACCCGGGAGACGGCGGCGAGATCGTCGGGCCGGGTGTCCGGGACGCGGTCGGCGCGGAGGAGGGGGAAGTGCTGGAGGAGGGCGAGGGCGACGGCCAGTGCACCGGCGAGGGTGACCACCTGGGGCGGCGGCACCGGCCGGGACCAGGGAGGGCGCCCTTTCGGCCGGCCGTCACTGTGCGAGCAGCCGTCGCGCAGCGCGATGGGGGTCCTCCCTGCCCGGACGGCGCCGAGAGCACCGGGGAGGGCGGGCCCGCGACGTCCACCGGGGCACAGCCGCCGCACGCGTCCGGCCACCCACTCCACCCCGCCGGCCACCAGCAACGGCGCCCCCGAGAGGGCATACAGCACATACCGATCGACGTACAGTGGCGAGCACTGCGAGGCCAGCATCAAGGTGACCGGCGGGACCACCGTCAACGGCAGGGCGAGCCCCGCGCAGGTGACCTCCCCGCGCCGCCCCGGCAGCCCCGCGAGCCCCAGCAGGGCCAGCCCGAGACACACCCAGTACACGCCTGACGCCGGCCCCAGAAAACCACGCGACAGCCCTTCCGCCGTGGCCGCCGTGGGCCTCCGCAGCCAGGCGACCTGCGCCGCCTGCGCCCGGGACACCAGCACCATCGGCAGCAGCGCGAGGACGACCGCGCCGGACGCGCGCCCCCAGCCCCGCCACACCCGCGCCCCGGCCCGGGCGAGCGCCAGCGACACCGCGTGGGCGAGCAGCAGCAGGACCGCGAACTCGTGCAGCCAGCAGGTGAGACCGAGGACGGCGCCGTACGCCCACCAGGAGTCCCCCTGCACGGCCCGCACGAACAGCAGCGTCGCGCCGGTGGCCCCGGCCGCCACCAGGGCGTAGGAGCGGCCCTCCTGGGCGTAGTGGCCGGCCATCGGCGTGACGGCGTAGAGCAGCCCGGCCCACAGCCCGACGCGCGGCCGCACCAAGCGGACGCCCAGCGCGGCCACCAGGCCGGCCGTCACCGCCGCCGCGCAGACCGACGGGAGCCGCAGGACGACCTCGCCGGGGTGGACGGTGAGGACGGCGTGCATGAGGAGGTAGTACACGCCGTGCACAGCGTCCACGCCGTGCAGCAGCCGCCAGATCTGCGGCACCGTGCGGCGTGCGACCTGGAAGGTGACGGCCTCGTCGCGCCACATCCCGCCCCGGTCGAGCCCCCACAGCCCGATCGCGAGTATCGCCAGCGCGGGTGCGCACACGGCGGCGGCACGGCGGACCCGCACCGGCGGGCTCCCCGGCGCACGGCTCGACACGCGGTCCGGCCCACGGTTCGGCGCACCATTCGGCGGCTGCGTCGTTGCACCGGTGGATGCGCCAGCTTTCGCTCCAGCCGCCCGGCGCGACTGCCGTTTCACACGAAGCCCGACGTTCACCACGGCCCGATCTTTTGCGATTAGCGAATCTTTGACCCGCATTGACGGTGTATCGGCATGAATACACATCCGCACGGCTTAGGCTCCCATGTGATGAACCGTCTCCGTGTCACCCCCGGCCCGGTCCTCGCCCTCACCGTCCTCTGGCCCGCCACCCGTGCCCTGATGCTGTGGCTGCTCCTGCACGACAGCGCGCCACTGCTGGGCGGCGGTTCGGTGGCCCGTGAGGTCCGGCGGCTGTACTTCCACTGGTACGGCGTCCTCACGCACGGCTCCTTCCCGGCGCACGACACGCTGTGGCAGTACCCGCCGGGCGCGGGCGCGGTGCTGCTGGCGCCGGGCCTGCTGCCGGGGTTGACGTACTTTCAGGCGTTCGTGGTGCTGACGCTGGCCGCGGACGCGCTGATCGCGGCGTCGCTGGTCCGCGCGGGCACGCGGCCGGGGCGGAGCCTGCTCGGCGCGGCCGCGTGGACGGGCGGCCTGCCGCTGCTGCTGCACCTGCCGCTCGCCCGGTACGACGTGGAGGTCACCGCCCTGGCCGTCCTCTCCCTGCTGACGGTGTCGCGCTCCCCGCGCGCGGGCGGGGTGTTCGGGGCGCTGGGCGCGCTGGTGAAGGGCTGGCCGCTGCTGGTGCTGCTCGGCACGCCCCCGGGGCGGGCGACCCGCACGGCGTGGGCGTGGGCGGTGGCCGCCGGGGCCGCCGCCCTCGGACTCCTCGCCGTCTTCCTCACCGGCCCGCTGTCCTTCCTGCGGGAGCAGGGCGGCCGTGGCGTGCAGATCGAGTCGCTCGGCGGTACGGCGCTCAGCCTCGCGCGGCACGCCGGCTGGAGCGGCCGGGTCCGCTACCAGTACGGCGCGATGGAGCTGGTCGGCCCGCATGTGCACGCCGTCGCGAGCGTCTCCCTCGCGCTCACGGCGGTGGCCTTCGGGCTGCTGGTGCTGTGGCGGGTGCGGGCGCGCCACTGGAGCGAGGCCACCCCCTACGACGCGGCGCTGAGCGCGGTGCTGCTGTTCACGGCCACCAGCCGGGTCATCAGCCCGCAGTACATGATCTGGCTGATCGGGCTCGCCGCGGTGTGCCTGACCTCGCGGTACACCAGCCAGCGGCCGGTGGCGGCGCTGATCCTGGCGGCGTCCGCGCTGAGCACGGTGGCGTACCCGATGTGCTACCGCGAGGTGGTCGACGGCAGCTGGACCGGCTGCCTGCTGATGCTGGCCCGCAACGCGCTGCTGGCGGCCGCCGCCGTGCTGTCCTTCGTGCGGGTGTGGCGGGCCGCGCGGCCACCGGCCGGAAAGAACGTGCCGACGACGCAACCCCGACCCGGTTCCGGCCGTCTTCCGGATCGAGCCCTGAGCATCTCTTAACGGGGTATTACCGAATATTTCTACGCTCCCGGCCCATGGACCCCATGCATCAAGACACGCCAGATCCGACCGGCCCGTCAGACCGGGGCCCGACGCCGCGGGTCGCCGTCGTCGTCATCGGCTACAACGACCGCGCCCATGTGGGCGGCGCGGTGCGTTCGGCGCTGGCCCAGGGGCCCGCGGTCACCGAGGTGATCGCCGTGGACGACTGCTCCACCGACGGCAGCGCCGAGCTGCTCGACCGGCTTGCCGCCGGGGAGCCCCGGCTGCGGGTGGTGCGCCGGGCAGTGAACAGCGGTGGCTGCGGCAGCCCGCGCAACACCGGGATCGACGCGGTGACGGCGCCGTACGTGATGTTCCTGGACAGCGACGACCTCCTGCCGCCGGGTGCGGTGGACGCGCTGCTGGCGGCGGCCACGGGGGCGCGCGCGGAGGTCGCGAGCGGACTGTGCGTGCGCCGGGAGTTGCCGTCGGGGCGCGAACAGACGTGGCAGAAGCCCCTCTACACGGCGCACACCGTCCTCGCGCGCCCTTCCCAGCGCCCGCGCCTGGTCCACGACACGCTGTGCGTCAACAAGCTGTACCGCGCCGACTTCCTGCGCGAGCACGGCATCCGCTTCCCCGAGGGCCGCTTCCTCTACGAGGACTTCGTCTTCACCGCGCGCGTGCTGGCCGCCGGCCCGCGCATCGCGCTCGTACCGGACCGGGTGTACGTGTGGCACGTGCGCCGGTCCGCCGAACAGCTGTCCCTCTCCCTGGACCGGGGGCGGGTCGACAACTGGAAGGCGCGCGTCGAGGCGTGCGCGCTGGCGCACGAGATTCTGCTGGGCGCCGGGCAGAAGGAGCTGGCGCGGGCGGCGCGGGCCAAGTTCCTCGACCACGAGGTGCGCATGTACGCGCGCGAGCTGGGGTTGCGCGACGCGCACTACCGGCGCGCATGGTGGACGCACACCCGGGAGTACCTCGCGCGCTACGACGCCGCCGACTGGGAGGTGAACCCCGCCACCTCCGGCTGCCTGCTCGCGCGGGTCGTCCTGGCGTCCCCCGAGCCGCGTGACCTGCCCCGCCTGCGGGAACTCGCCGCCCGCCCGGCACGCCTGCTCCCGCCCTGCGCGCGCACGCCCGACGGCACCCCCGTCTGGTCCGGCGACCTCCCCGAGGTCACCCTGGCCCCTCTGCTGACCCGCCCCACCGGCGCGCTTCCGCTCGCGGTGGACGCCGAACTGCGCCCACGCACGCGTGCGTCGCTGCTGCGCCTGCGGCTGCACGAGCTGTACGGGAGGGTGGCCGAGGCGGGCCCGCGCGAGGTGGACGTGCACTGGCACTCCCGGGAGGACGATCGGACGGCCGCGCGCCTGACGACCGCCCTCACGCCCCAGGGCACGGGCACCTGGTCGGCGGAGGTGCCCGTCGACCTGGCCGGGCTCGGCGAGGGCACCTGGGACCTGCGGCTGACCCTCCGTTTCGCCGACGGCGCGTACCGGGACGTCACGGCGCACGCCCTGGCGGGCGCCGGCCGGCTGCGTCGGCACGCCGTCCCGAGCATCCGGTACGGCGTGCTCCTGGTGCAGCCGTACCCCACCCACTCCGGTGCGCTGGCGGTGCGGGTGGCGACCGGGGTGCGCGGAGTCGTCGGGGTGGCCCGCGGCCGGCTGCGCCGTCTGCTGCGCTGAGCGGCACCGGCTGCTTCACTGGGACGTCCGGGACAACCGACGAGGGGAACGGCCGCACATGACCTGGCTGATCACCGGCGGCGCCGGATACGTCGGATCGCATGTCGTACGGGCGATGACCGAGGCGGGAGAGCGCACGGTCGTCTACGACGATCTGTCCACGGGCGTCGCCGAGCGCGTACCGGCGGAGATCCCGCTGGTGCGGGGCTCGATCCTGGACGCGGACCTGCTGGCCCGTACGCTCGCCCGGCACGAGGTCTCCGGGGTGGTCCATCTGGCGGCGAAGAAGCAGGTGGGCGAGTCGGTGGTCCGTCCGCTGCACTACTACCGGGAGAACCTGGAGGGCCTGCGCGTCCTCCTGGAGGCGGTCACGGCGGCGGAGGTCCCGGCCTTCCTCTTCTCCTCCTCGGCGGCCGTCTACGGCATGCCGGACGTGGACCTGGTGACGGAGGAGACGCCCTGCCACCCCCTGTCCCCCTACGGCGAGACGAAGCTGGCCGGCGAGTGGCTGGTCCGTGCCACGGGCCGGGCGACCGGCCTCGCCACCGCGTCCCTGCGCTACTTCAACGTGGCGGGCGCGGCCACCCCCGAACTCGCCGACACCGGCGTCTCCAACCTGGTCCCGATGATCTTCGAGAAGCTGACGGAGGGAGCGCCGCCGCGCATCTTCGGCGACGACTATCCGACCCCCGACGGCACCTGTGTCCGCGACTACATCCATGTGGTCGACCTGGCCGAGGCCCATGTGACCGTCGCCCGCGAGCTGGACTCCTCCCCCGGCACCGACCTGACCCTGAACATCGGCCGCGGGGAGGGCGTCTCCGTCCGCGAGATGATCGACAGCGTCAACGCGGTCACCGGCTACGACCGCCCCCCGACCGTCACGCCGCGCCGCCCCGGCGACCCCGCCCGCGTCGTCGCCTCCGCCGACCGCATCGCCACGGAACTGGGCTGGCAGGCCAAGTACGACGTCCAGGACATGATCGCGTCGGCCTGGGAGGGCTGGGTCCGGCACCACCCGGAGGCGGCACGCGCGTAGCAGCGCGCCCCGGCACGGCACCCGGACCTGGCCGAGGAGTTCGACGGCGCGGTGTGGCCCTGCCTGGGCTCGGCGGTCCGGGCGCTGCGCACCACGACGTCGTACGGGGAAGCGCTGCGCGCGGCTGTCGGCCTCGGCGGTGACGCTGACACGGTGGCAGCGGTGACCGGGGCGCCGGCGGGCGCGGTGTACGGGATCGGGGCCGTACCGGAGCGCTGGACCGAGCCCTTACACGTGCCCCTGCCGGGGCCTGGCGAGCGCGTGTTGCGAGCTGACGAACTGACGTCCCTGGCCCACCGGCCGGCCGGGTCACAGTGCCTTCAGTGCCCCCGCGGTAGCCCGGGCCAGTTTTTCCAGGTAGCCCTTCGGGGGTTTCGGGGAGCGGATCACGACCGCACGCCAGTACAGCGGCCCGGAGATCAGGTCCAGGGCCAGGTCGGGGTCGACGCCCGCGCGGATCTCGCCGCGCTGCTCCGCCGCCGCCACGATCTTGCTGGCCACACTCTCCTGGCCGTCCCGCAGTGCCTTCTGGAAGGCCTCGGCGATGTCGGGATTGCGGGCCGCCTCGGCCTGCAGGTCGGGGATGATCTGCGAGGCCACCGGATGCCGGAGGGCCCGGGACGTGACCTCGTAGAGCAGGCGCAGGTCCCCCTCCAGGGAGCCCGTGTCGGGGACCGGGAAACCCAGGACCGCCATCGCCGAGACGACGTCCAGGACCAGGTGCAGCTTCGAACGCCAGCGCCGGTACACCGCGGTCTTCCCGACGCCGGCCCGGCGGGCGATCCCCTCGATGGACATGCGTGCGTAGCCGACGGCCGCGAGTTCCTCGAAGACGGCCGCCCGGATGGCCTCGGTCACGTCCTCCCGGAGCACGGCAGCCCCGGCGGGGGCCCGGCGGCGCGGACGCGCCGGCGGCTCGTCGGCGGACTCGTCGGCGTTCGTCGTCATGCGGGACAGCATAGGGCGTCACGACGAAACGGTTGCGTTCCGACGTCGGTTGGGCCTACGCTCGCGTTGCGACGATACGGTCCCGTCCCGACGTAAGAAGACGTAAAGAGAACCGTGAGGAAACGCCGGACGACGGGACACGGACGCGGCACCCCCGGCGACAGTCGGCGCAGCACCCCCCTCCCCCGAGCGAAAGCAGCGGATGTGAGCCAGGTCCTCCACACACCGCCCCCGACCCAGGCCCCGGCCGACGACGACCTCGCGGCACTGGCCGCCCGGCACGGCCTCTCGGTCAGCGGCGCCCGCCCCTCCCTGCCGGAGTACGTCCGCCAGCTGTGGGACCGGCGCCACTTCATCACCGCCTTCGCCACCGCCAAGCTGACCGCGCAGTACAGCCAGGCGAAGCTCGGCCAGGTCTGGCAGGTCATGACCCCGCTGCTGAACGCGGCGGTCTACTACTTCATCTTCGGCGTCCTGCTCGGCACCAAGCACAACGTGCCCGACTACGTGCCGTTCCTGGTCACGGGCGTGTTCATCTGGACGTTCACCCAGAGTTCGATCATGGCGGGCACCCGGGCGATCTCCGGCAACCTCGGCCTGGTCCGCGCGCTCCACTTCCCGCGCGCCGCCCTGCCGATCTCCTTCGCCCTCCAGCAGCTCCAGCAGCTGCTGTTCTCGATGGCCGCGCTGGTCGTCATCCTGCTCTGCTTCGGCGTACCGGTCGCCGCCTCCTGGGTGCTGGCGATCCCCGCACTCGTCCTGCAGTTCACGTTCAACGCCGGCGTGTCGATGATCATGGCGCGGATGGGCGCCAAGACCCCGGACATCGCCCAGTTGATGCCCTTCGTGCTGCGCACCTGGATGTACGTGTCCGGCGTGATGTGGAGTATCGACAAGCTCGCCAACAAGGACGACCTGCCGCATATCGTCACCGTCCTGCTGCAGATCAACCCGGCCGCGGTCTACATCGACCTCATGCGGTTCGCGCTGATCGACAGCTTCCACGCCGACGCGCTGCCCCCGCACGTGTGGGCGGCGGCCACGGGCTGGGCCCTGCTTTCCGGCATCGGCGGCTTCATCTACTTCTGGAAGGCTGAAGAGAGGTACGGCCGTGGCTGAGCGGACCAGCGAGAAGATTCCCACCGTCGTCGCCGACGGCGTCGACATCGTCTACCGGGTCAACGGCACCGGCGCGGGCCGCGGCTCCGCCACCGCCGCCCTCAACCGCATGCTGCGCCGCAAACAGGCCGAGAAGGCCTCGGGCGTGCGCCGGGTGCACGCGGTGAAGAAGGTGTCCTTCGCCGCCTACAAGGGCGAGGCCATCGGGCTCATCGGCACCAACGGCTCCGGCAAGTCGACCCTCCTCAAGGCGATCGCCGGGCTGCTCCCGGTGGAGAACGGGCACATCTACACCGACGGCCAGCCCTCCCTGCTCGGCGTCAACGCGGCACTGATGAACGACCTTACGGGTGAACGTAACGTCTTCCTCGGCGGTCTCGCCATGGGCATGCCCCGCGAGCAGATCAAGGAGCGCTACCAGGACATCGTCGACTTCTCCGGGATCAACGACAAGGGTGACTTCATCACCCTTCCGATGCGCACGTACTCCTCCGGCATGGCCGCCCGGCTGCGCTTCTCCATCGCCGCCGCCAAGGACCACGACGTCCTGCTCATCGACGAGGCCCTGGCCACCGGCGACCGTTCCTTCCAGAAGCGCTCCGAGCAGCGGATCCGCGAACTCCGTCAGCACGCGGGCACGGTCTTCCTGGTCAGCCACAACAACAAGTCGATCCGCGACACCTGCGAGCGGGTCCTGTGGCTGGAGCGCGGCGAGCTGCGCATGGACGGGCCGACGGAGGAGGTCATGAAGGAGTACGAGACCTTCACCGGCGACAAGAAGCCGGCCGCGAAGAAGCCCGCACCGAAAGCGGACACACCGCAACCGAACGCGCCGAAATCGCCTCTTCCTTCCTGAGTCCGGCTCTTACCTAAAGCGTGGTTATCCCTTTCATCTACTTAATGACGCTATGTTATGAAGGGTGCCCGGAGCCGACTAGTCGAAGGAGTTCCCTGCGATGCCCCACCTCAGCGTGATCGTCTACGGACCGAACGCACAGGGGCACCTGACCGAGCTGCTGGACTCCTTGGAAGCCCATCCGCTCCCCGGCGCCGAGGTGATCGTCGCCGCGGTCGGCGAGTGGGCACGGGAGACGGCCGAGGGCCACGCCCCGGAGACGATCGTGGTGCCGCTGCCGGAGGGCACCGGTGACGCGGCGGCGCGGGCGGCCGGCGCCGCCCGCGCGTCCGGCCGCTGGCTGCACTTCGTACGCGCCGAGGACGGCCTGCCGGCCGGCGCGTCCCGCCTGATCGCCGAGCGTGCCGCCGAGCTGGACGGGACCGGCGCCCCGGGCGCCCCGGTGGACGTGCTCGTCTTCGACCACGTCAGCACCACCTGGCAGACCGCCGCCTCCCCCTCCCGCGACGGCCGCTTCCTCGCCGCGGTCGGCCGCGAAAGCCTCAGCCTGGACCAGGCCCCCGACTTGCTGCGCCTCGCCCCGCTGCTCGGCAACCGCGCCCTGCGCGCCGACTTCTGGCGAGCGCACGAGGAGCGGCTCACCACCGACGACGAGCCGCAGGCCGCCTACGCGGCCCTGCTGCACGCCGGCCGCGTCGCCTGCCTGAACCAGGTGGCGTACGAGAAGCGCGTGCTGCGCCCCGAGAGCCTGCCGCCGCTCGCCCCCGAGGACCGCCTCGCCCTGATCGACCGCTACGAGTCCCTGCTCCCGCTCACCCGGGACCGCCGCGCCGCCCGCCGGGTGCTGTACGACCTGATGGTGCGCGACCTGGTGCGCACCTTCGCCCGGGAGAACCTGCCCGATGCCGTCGCCCGCGAGTTCTTCCGCCGCGCCTCCGTCGCGGCGGTCCGCTGGCGCCCCGAGGGACACCAGCGCCCGGCGGGCCTCGAGGGCGTACGGCACGCCCTGCTGGAGGAGGGCGCCTACACCAGGTACCGCGCGTTCCAGGCCGCCAACCGCACCCGCCGCGCCGCCCGCAAGGCCGTACGCGCCCGCAAGCGCCAGGTGAGCGCGAAGATCCGCGACCGCCAGTACCGCAGCGCCCTGAGCCGCCCGGTGGACCCTCATCTGGCCGTGTTCGCCGCCTACTGGGAGCGCGGGGTCGCCTGCAACCCGGCCGCGATCGCCGCCAAGCTCGCCGAACTCGCCCCGCACATCCACCCGGTCTGGGTGGTGAACAAGGAGAACGAGGCCCTGCTGCCGCCCGGCACGGACCACGTGATCCCGGGCACCCGCCGCTACTGGGAAACCCTGGCCACCGCCAAGTACCTGACGAACAACGTCAACTTCCCCAACGCGGTGGTCAAACGGCCCGACGCGATCCATCTGCAGACCCACCACGGCACCCCGCTCAAGCGCATGGGCCTGGACCAGATGGACCACCCGGCCGCCGCCAAGGGCCTGGACTTCGCCGCCCTGCTCGCCCGCATCGACAAGTGGGACTACAGCGTCAGCGCCAACAGCCACTCCACGCGCATGTGGGAGCGCGCCTACCCGGCCCGCTTCACCTCCCTGGACCACGGTTATCCGCGCAACGACGTCTTCTACACGGCCACGGCCGCCGACGTCCGCGCGGCCCGCGAGCGCCTCGGCATCGCGCCGGGCAGGACGGCCGTCCTCTACGCCCCCACCCACCGCGACTACGAGGCCGGCTTCACCCCACGCCTCGACCTCGCCGCCTTCGCCGACCGCCTCGGTGAGAACACGGTCCTCCTCGTCCGCGCCCACTACTTCTACGGCGGCGCCGCCTCCCCGCTGACCGGCCTGCGCCGCTCCGGCCGGATCATCGACGTCTCCTCCTACGACCCCGTCGAGGAACTGTGCCTGGCCGCCGACGCGCTGGTCACGGACTACTCGTCGATCATGTTCGACTACGCCAACCTGGACCGCCCGATCGTCGTCTACGCCGACGACTGGGAGACGTACCGGACCACCCGGGGCGTCTACTTCGACCTGATGGCGGAACACCCCGGCCAGGTGGCCCGCACGCAGGAGGAACTCGCGGAGATCTTCGTCTCCGGCGCCTGGCGCGACGAGAACGCGGCGAAGGCGCGGGCCACGTTCCGGCGCCGGTTCTGCGAGTACGACGACGGCCGCGCCGCCGAGCGGGTCGTACGGCGGGTCTTCCTCGGCGAACCCGAGGAAGCGCTGCCCCCGGTGCTGCCGCTGGAAGAACGTACCCCCGCCCCGACCCCCGAGGAGGCCACGGCATGACGACTCCCGACGTCACCGTCACGGTCATCGTCTACAACGACGCGGCCCGCCTCCCGCGCGCGGTCGCCTCCCTGCGCGCGCAGACCCACGCCGACATCGAGATCGTCATCAGCGACGACCACTCCACGGACGACACTCCCGCCGTCGCCCGGGAGCTGGCGGCGCAGGACCCCCGCATCCGGTATCTGCGCCTGCCGGAGAACAGCGGTGGCTGCAGCGCCCCGCGCAACCGGGCCATCGAGGTCGCCCGGGCGCCGTACCTGATGTTCCTCGACAGCGACGACGAGCTCCCGCCGCGCGCCGTGGAATCGCTCCTCGCCGCCCACCGGGAACGCGAGGTGGACTTCACGATGGGCGCGGTGCGCCGGGTACGGGTGGACAACGGCCGCCGCTCGACCTGGATGCCGCACCTGGTGGCCGAGCGCCGCACCCTGGAAGGCATCGACGCCGACCCGCGGCTGCTGTTCGAGCACCTGTCCACGAGCAAGATGTACGCCCGCTCCTTCCTGGACCGGCACCGGCTCCGCTTCCCCGAGGGCATCCACTACGAGGACCAGCTGTTCTCGGCGCAGGCGTACTGCCTGGCGAAGGCGTTCACGATCATCCCGGACCCGGTGTACGTCTGGTACATCGAGCCGTTCGCGGCCGCGTCCTCCGCCTCCATCTCCAACCAGCGGCACAAGATCTCCAACGTCCGCGACCGCGTCCATGTCCAGCATCTGATCGACGACTTCCTGGTGAGCAGCGGGCACGCGGCACTCCGGGAGGACAAGGACTACAAGTTCCTCAAGCACGACTTCCGGATGTACGCCGGCGACCTGCCCTACCGGGACGAGGAGTGGCTTCGCTCCTTCGCCGAGATCATGAACCCCTACCTGGACACCCTGGCACCCGGCGCGTACGCCCGGCTGCCCCGCCACGAGCGGGTGGTGCTGCAACTGCTGCGGGACGGCCGCCTGGCCGACGCCCGGCTGGCGGCGCGCGGCCTCGGGCACGGGGTGGCGCCGCGGCAGATCACCGCCGACGACTCCGGGATCCCGTACTGGGGCGACAGCGTCCCCGGCTCCGAACAGGCCCGGCGCGAACTGGACCTGTCCGACCTGGAACTGGACACGCGGCCTTTCCCCAGCGCCCAGTTCCGCCACGAGATCACCGAGCTGACCCCGGGCACGGGCGCCCGCCTCACCCTCGCCGTCCGCACCTACGACCCCGGGCTCCGGCTGCCCGTCGGCCCTCAGCGGGCCGGCCTGCTGCTGGCCCCCGGCGGGCGTCGCATGACGGTCCCCTTCCGTCTGGAGCCGGTCCGGCCCGGCGTCTTCGAAGGCACCGTCCAGCTGGACCTCGCCTCCGCGCCGCTCCCCCTCCAGGGCTTCGAGGGCGTACGCCACCCGATGGTCCGCCTGCAGCAACAGGGCCTGTACCACTCGGGCCTGCTGCTGGCCCCGCTGGACTTCCCGGCCCGTACGGCCCGCATCGACTACCACTCGGGTACGACCCCGCACGAGGTCACCGTCGAACCGGAGGGCCGCAACCCCGGCCGCCTGCAGCTCCGCTGGCGTCCGGTGGGCGTGACGGCACGGGTGATCCGGCCTGTGGTCCGAAGGATCGCGCAGCCGAGGGTGCGCAGGGCAGCGAAGCTGGCGTCCAGCCTGCTGAGGTGAGGGCGCCGGGTTCGTGGGGCCGACACGCCGAAGGCCCCGTGGCCGGCCGCGGGTCCGTGGCCGGCCGATCGCGCGGTTCCCGTACCCGGCGCAGGGGCACCCGGCCGGCGCCGGTGAGCGCCCCCGGCCCCGGTCAGCCGTGGCTCAGCGCACCACTCGGTACAGGACCTGTCCGCCCGGGCCGCCGGTCACCTTCCGCAGGCCGGGGCCGGCCATGTCCTTCGGCCCCACCACCCACCGCACTCCGTACTCCCGCACGATCCCCCGCCGTTGCGCCGAAGACGTCCCCGCGCCGAAGTACCGCGTCACCGCCGCGTCCCGCCGCGCGGCGTCCCGCAGGAACACATCCGGATACCCGGGCGCCACGGTGTACGGCCCGTACGCCGGAATCTGCCGGGCGGGAAACGTACGCGCCATCACCACGTCCCCGTACTTCACCCCCGACCTCATGATCCACTCGTAACCCGCCCACGGCGTCCGGTACTTCGCCGCGACCACCCCGGGCAGCGCGTCCCGCCCGGTCACATACCCGAGCGTTCCGGCCTGTGTCCACGCCCCCACCGCCAGCGCGGCGCCCAGCACGCACGCCCACCCGACCCGCACCGCACGCCGTCCGGCCGACACGGTTTCCAGCGCGGCCGCCAGCTGGGCCGGGATCAGCGCGGCGGGCAGCGCCCGGCCCCACGCATAGTGGCCGGTCAGCCCGCCCGCGGCGAACACCAGCGCGCCGAGCGCGAAGAACAGCACCAGGGGGTCCCGGCGATCCCGCCGCCAGCGCGGTACCAAGGCCGCGACCCCGAGCAGCACCAGCCCGAACCGTTCGGCCAGGTGCTCGTACAGCGACCGGTGGATGGCCTCCAGGTCCGCCCCGGCGGAGAACAGCGCGAAGAAGTCGTAGTACGGCCACAGCCACAGCACCACCACGCCCAGGGCCAGGGCGGCGGCGAGCCGCGGCAGCACCGCCCGGCCCGGTCGCGCCGCGACCACCATGGCCAGTGCGCCCAGGGACGCCACGACCCCCGTGAACTGGTGGCACAGCAGGATCAGTGCCCACAGCACTCCGATGCCCAGCCACGTCCCCCACCCGGCCGACCCGCGCGTCGCGCCTGTCAGCCACGCCCAGAAGTGGAAGGTGAGCCCGACCGCGAACACGCTCGGATACGACACCGTCAGCGCGAGGGAGTTCAGGCCCAGGAAGCCGCTCCAGTTGAACAGCAACGGGCCCCAGAGGAAGACGAGGCTCAGCAGGGCCAGGGCGGGGGCCGCGCGGTGGCTGCTCAGGGTACGGACGTACCGCCACCCCCCCGTGGTCAGCAGCCCGAGAGCGACGAGCGCGGCCATGCGCAGCACGACGAACACCGACAGACCGGTCAGCTTGGCCACACAGCCGAGCACCAGCATCCACGGCGAGTAGTACGGGCTCGGTGTGTCGGCGTCGACCAGCGGGTTGCCGGGGTGCAGCAGGTTGTGCCGCAGTCGCTGCACGGTGGCCGCGTGCATGCCGAGATCGCCCGCCCACGGCAGCCGGACGACGACCAGGAGCAGCAGCACCAGGACGAGCGCGGCGGCGGCCCATGGCAGCGACCGGCCGGCCCGCGCGGTGCCGGGCGCCGGCGCCGTGCGGCTCACCGGCTCGAGGTCAGAGGGCGCGGCGTGCATCCTGCCGGACCACCCGGTTCGATTCCGCCACGTCCGGGGCCGGCGCGGGCTGCTCCGGGCGGGTCTCGGTGAGGTTCACTGTCACATCGCAGACCCTATCCGAAACGCACCGATCAGCAGGAAACGGTAAATTCACCGCCCGTTTTCCGCCAAGGCCCGGCAAGAACGACGACGCCCCGGGCCGCAGTGTGCGGACCCGGGGCGCCTTCGGTGCCGTACGGCTATGAGTGCGTGCGCAGCAGCGTCCGCATCGTGCGCATCGCCACCGACAGGTTGGCGAGGTCGAACGAGTCCGAACTGCGGATCTCGTCCAGGGTGGTGCGCGCCCGGCCCAGGATCGCGCTGTTCTTCTGCTCCCACGCCGTGAAGCGCTGCTCGGGCGTCGACGTGCCGTTGCCGGCCGCGAAGACGTCCGCGGTGAGCGCCGCGTGCGCCGCGTACAGGTCCTCGCGGATGGAGGCGCGGGCCATGGACTGCCAGCGGTCGGCGCGGGGCAGCTCGATGATGCGGTCCATCAGCTGGGTGATGTGCAGCCGGTCGGCGAGGTCGTAGTAGATCTCGGCGACGTCCAGCGGTTCCCTGCCCATGCGGTCGGCCACCGAGACGATGTCCAGCGCCGGGAAGGCGGAGGAGAACCCGGCCACGCGGGTGGCGAGCTCGTCCGGGACACCGGCCTCGACCAGCTCGTCGTACACGTGCTGGTACCACTCCAGGTCCGCGCCCCGCAGCAGCTTCGGCAGCTGCTGCCAGACCTGCTCGACCCGGTCGGCGAAGAACTCGACCGTCTCGGCGAGCTGCAGCGGCTGCGGCCGGTTGTTGAGCAGCCAGCGGGTGCCGCGCTCGATCAGGCGGCGCGAGTGCAGCCGGATCCGGGTCTGGACGCCGGCGTCGACCCTGTTGTCCAGGGACTCCACCGCGTCCCACACCGGCGCCGAGCAGAAGATCGCGCGGGCCGCGGTCTGGGCGCGGACGATCTCCTCCAGCGAGGCACCGGTCTCCTCGCGCAGGCGGTGCAGATACGTCGTGCCGCCCGTGTTGACCGTGTCGTTGACCAGCACGGTCGTGGTGATCTCGCGGCGCAGCGGGTGGTTGTCGATGGCGTCCGCGAACCGCTCGCGCAGCGCCGTCGGGAAGTAGGCGTGCAGCAGGCCGCTCAGATACGGGTCGTCCGGCAGCGAGGTGTGCAGCAGCTCCTCGGCAACCGTGATCTTGGTGTACGCCAGCACGACGGCCGTCTCCGGGCCGGTCAGGCCCTGCCCCTGGGCGAGGCGCTCGCGGATCTGGCGGTCGGCCGGCAGGAACTCCAGCGCCCGGTCCAGGTGGCCCTCGCGCACCAGGTGACGGATGAACCGCTGCTGGGCGTGGAGCATGTCCTTGGCCTGGAACAGCGCGTTGGCGAGGGCGGTGTTCTGCGCGTAGTTGTTGCGCAGGACAAGGGCGCCGACCTCGTCGGTCATCTCGGCGAGCAGCTTGTTGCGCTGCTTGACGGTCATGTCACCCTCGGTGACCAGGCTGTTCAGCAGGATCTTGATGTTCACCTCGTGGTCGGAGGTGTCCACGCCGGCGCTGTTGTCGATCGCGTCGGTGTTGATGCGGCCGCCGTGCAGCGCGAACTCGATGCGGCCGAGCTGGGTCAGGCCCAGGTTGCCGCCCTCGCCGACGACCTTGACGCGCAGGTCGGCGCCGTCGACGCGGATGGCGTCGTTGGCCTTGTCGCCGACGTCCGCGTTCGACTCCGCGGACGACTTCACGTACGTGCCGATGCCGCCGTTCCACAGCAGGTCCACCGGCGCCTCGAGGATCGCCTTCATCAGGTCGGCCGGGGTCATCTTGGAGACCTTCTCCTCGATGCCCAGGGCCTCCCGGATGTGCGCGTTCAGGGTGATCGACTTGGCGCTGCGCGGGAAGATCCCGCCGCCCGCCGACAGCAGCTCGGTGTTGTAGTCGGCCCAGCTGGAGCGGGGCAGCTCGAACAGGCGGCGGCGCTCGGCGTAGGAGGTGGCCGCGTCCGGGGTCGGGTCGATGAAGATGTGCCGGTGGTCGAAGGCGGCGACCAGGCGGATGTGCTCGGAGAGCAGCATGCCGTTGCCGAACACGTCACCGGACATGTCACCGATGCCGACGACCGTGAAGTCCTCGCTCTGCGTGTCCACGCCCAGCTCACGGAAGTGCCTCTTCACGGACTCCCAGGCGCCACGCGCGGTGATGCCCATGCCCTTGTGGTCGTAACCGGCCGAGCCGCCCGAGGCGAAGGCGTCACCGAGCCAGAAGTTGTACGTGTTCGCGACCTCGTTGGCGATGTCGGAGAACGTCGCGGTGCCCTTGTCGGCCGCGACGACCAGATAGGTGTCGTCGCCGTCGTGCCGGACGACGTCCTGCGGCGGCACGACCTCGCCGGCGACCATGTTGTCGGTGATGTCGAGCAGCGCCGAGATGAACGTCTTGTAGCTGGCGATGCCCTCGGCCAGCCAGGCGTCGCGGTCCGCGCTCGGGTCCGGCAGCTGCTTGGCGACGAAGCCGCCCTTGGCGCCGACCGGCACGATGACCGTGTTCTTCACCATCTGCGCCTTGACCAGGCCCAGGATCTCGGTGCGGAAGTCCTCACGCCGGTCGGACCAGCGCAGACCGCCTCGGGCGACCTTGCCGAAGCGCAGGTGCACGCCCTCGACGCGCGGCGAGTACACCCAGATCTCGTACGCCGGGCGCGGCGCGGGCAGGTCCGGGATGGCCTGCGGGTCGAACTTCATGGAGACGTACTCGTGCGGCTTGCCGCCGAGCGCCTTCTGGAAGAAGTTCGTGCGCAGGGTCGCCTTGATGACGGTCAGGAAGGAGCGCAGGATCCGGTCCTCGTCCAGGCTCGCCACCTGGTCCAGGGCCGCGTCCAGCTCCTCCAGCAGGGCGTCGGTGATCTCGAGCCCGGCCTTCTGCCGGTCCGGGGACATCCGCGCCTCGAACAGGGAGACGAGGAGCCGGGTGGTGTGGACGTTGTTGCGGAGGGTGTCCTCCATGTAGTCCTGCGAGAAGGTCGAGCCGGCCTGCCGCAGGTACTTGGCGTAGGCGCGCAGCACCATCGCCTGCCGCCAGGTCAGCCCGGCGCTCAGCACGAGGGAGTTGAAGCCGTCGTTCTCCGCCTTGCCGGTCCAGGTCGCGGCGAACGCCTCCTGGAAGCGCTCACGGCCGTCGTCGCCCAGGTAGTCGCCGTTGCCGCCGCCCAGCGACTTCGGCATGCGCAGACCGAAGTCGTAGATCCAGGCGGTGGTGCGGTCCGCGCAGCGCAGCTCGTACGGCCGCTCGTCGGTGACCTCCACGCCCAGGCGGCTGAGCACCGGCAGCACCTTGGAGAGGGAGACGGTGCCGCCCTTCTGGTAGATCTTGAAGCGGCGCTCGTCCGGGGCGGCGCCCACCGGCTCGTACAGGCTCAGCGAGAAGGTCTTGTCCTCGCTGAGCTGCTCCAGGTGGACGAGGTCGGCGACCGCGGCGCGCGGGGAGTGGTCGGCCTTGTAGCCCTCGGGGAAGGCGTGGTTGTAGCGGCGCAGCACCTCGGCCGCCTGCTCCTCGCCGCACTCGGCGGTCAGCGCCTCCGCGAACGCGTCCGCCCAGGAACGGGCCGCCTCCACCAGGCGGGTCTCGATGCGCTCCTTGTCGGCGTCCGACAGCTCGGGCAGCTCGGTGCCCGGCGGGACGCGGACGACGAAGTGCAGCCGGGAGAGGATCGACTCGGTGTTCCAGGCGGTGAAGTCGACGCTGACACCGCCGAGTTCGTCCTTCAGGATGTCGATGATCCGCAGCCGGACACCGGTGGTGTAGCGGTCCCGCGGGAGGTAGACGAGGGCCGAGTAGTAGCGGCCGTACTCGTCCTGGCGCAGGTAGAGCCGCAGCCGGCGGCGCTCCTGCAGGTAGAGCACGCTCGTGACGATGGACTGCAGCTCGGCGGCGGGCGTCTGGAACAGCTCGTCGCGCGGGTAGGTCTCCATGATCTGGAGCAGGTCGCGGCCGTCGTGGCTGTGGGGCGAGAACCCGGCGCGGTCCAGGACCTCGTCGACCTTGCGGCGGATGACCGGGACCCGGCGAACGGACTCGGTGTAGGCGGCGGAGGAGAACAGGCCGAGGAAGCGGCGCTCACCGACGACATTGCCGTCCGCGTCGAACTTCTTGACGCCGATGTAGTCCAGGTACGACGGCCGGTGCACGGTGGCCCGGCTGTTGGCCTTGGTCAGCACGAGCAGCTTGTGCTCGCGGGCCTTGGCCCGGGCGTCGGCCGGGAGCCGCTCGAAGGAGGGGCTGACCGGGTGCTGGTCGTCCTCGGCGTGGTGCGGGTCGGAGCGCAGTATGCCGAGACCGGTGCCGGGCACGGCGGCGAGCGTGTCGTCGCCGCGCAGCTGGTACTCGCGGTAGCCGAGGAAGGTGAAGTGGTCGGCGGCCAGCCAGCGCAGCAGCTCGCGGGCCTCCTCGACCTCGGGCTTCACCAGGTCGCCGGGGGCGGGCTCGCTCTGCAGGCCGTCGGCGATCCGGATCGCCGTGTCCCGCATCTTCTCCCAGTCCTCGACGGCCTCGCGGACGTCGGACAGGACGCGCAGCAGGTCGGCGGTGATCTGCTTCAGGTCGGCGCGGTCGGTCTCCCGGTCGATCTCGACGTGGATCCAGGACTCGATGTGCGCGTCGTGCGGAAGGTCACCGGTGGGCGGGGTCGGCAGGACCTCGATCAGCTTGCCGGTGAGATCGCGCCGGACGACGAACTGCGGGTGGATGACGACGTGGATGCCGCGCCCCTGCCGCGTCAGCTCATTGGTGACCGAGTCGACGAGGAAGGGCATGTCGTCGGTGACGACTTCCACGACGGTGTGACTGCAGGTCCACCCGTTCTCTTCCACGGTCGGGGTGTGCACCCGCACGTTCGCGGTGCCCTGGGGACGGGTCTCGCCGAGACGGTGGTGCGAGACCGCGGCGCCGAAGACGTCGACCGGGTCGCGGTCGGCGAGGTCTTCCGGGGCGGTGTGCAGGTAGTAGCGCTGGAGGAACGCGAGCACGGATTCGCCGTCCGGGGTGCCGGGAGTGCCCTCGTTCGTCGTCCCGGTCGGTAGGTGCCCCCCGACCGGGCTGTTCTCAGCTACCCGGGCGGCCCTCTCGAGCAGCTCGGCCTTGGCTTCGTCCAGCTTGGTCTGCATTGTCCTCTGGCTCCTGTCGCGCGCCGTTGCGTGACGTAGAAGGAAGTACGGTCTCTCCCCCTACGACGTAACGCCACGGCCCGGGGTGTCCGGTCCGTTCAGACGCTATGCCGCGAGGTGAGATCAGCGGGGGGAATTCGGCCATTCTCGACACGCCCGTCAGGTGTGCGGCTGCGCTCGGCGCCGCCGCGTCCCGGGGTGGTCTCGGCGTCCTGGAGGCGTCCATGCCCCCGTCCCGCCCGCGAAGACCAGCGACCGCCGCCCGGTCACGGAGGTGTTCCGTGCAACCCGGGCGCAGGGCAGGGGCAGAAACGCCCCCGCGGGATATCGCGCTGATCACGCCACAAGGCTATCGCTCCTCACCCGGGACCCGTCATGAGCCGTATGTGTACAAAACCGAGGGGGGAACTTTGACGTTCTGCACAGCGCCGGAGCGGGCACGGGCGGCGTATCCGATCCCTCCGAACGGCACCGGCCCACTTGGCAAGCACGCCCCCGGAGAGGCACGGTGCCCATAACAGCGCTCGCCCCGGAGGAGCCGACATGTCCGTCAAGATCCTCATCGTCACCGGAGACGCAGCGGAGTCCCTGGAAGTCCTCTACCCCTACCAGCGGCTGCGCGAGGAGGGCTACGAGGTCCACATCGCGGCCCCCACCCGCAAGACCCTCCGCTTCGTCGTGCACGACTTCGAACCCGGCTACGACACCTACACCGAGAAACCCGGCTACACCTGGCCCGCCGACCTCGCCTTCTCCGAGGTCGACCCCGGCGAGTACGCGGCCGTCGTCATCCCCGGCGGCCGAGCCCCCGAGTACCTGCGCAACGACCCCGAACTCCGCAAGATCCTCAAGTCGTTCTTCGATTCCGACAAGCCGGTCGCCCAGATCTGCCACGGCCCCCTGCTCACCGCCGCGATCGACAGCCTGCGCGGTCGCCGGGTCACGGCCTACCCCGCCCTGGAACTCGACATGCAGGCGGCCGGCGCGGGCTATCAGGACACCGAGGCGGTCGTCGACGGCACGCTGGTCTCCGCCCGCGCCTGGCCGGACCACCCGGCCTGGATGCGGGAGTTCCTCACGGTGCTGCGGTCGAAGGCACCGGTGAACTGAGCGACGGCCTCCACACCCGCGTAACCGCGGGCAGTCGTACCGCTGGGGTGGCGCCCGTCTCCGAGCAGGGCGGCACCCCACCGGCACGGGCAAGCGATGCGCCCCGCCCAGCCACAGCACAGGCCACCCACAGGCCGCCCCCGCGGCTACGCCGCGATCCGCAGCGCCTCCGCCACGGCCTCGTCCAGCGTGTCCACCACCGGCACCCCCACCGCCTCCAGGCTGGCCCGGCTGTGCGACCCGCCGGTGTACAGGACAGCCCGGGCCCCCACGTGCCCCGCCGCGACCGCGTCGTCCGCCGCGTCCCCGATCACCACCGTGCGCGCGGGCTCCGCCACTCCGGCCAGGGCCCGCAGATGCCGCACCATGTGCTCGGCCTTGCTCCCACCGGACGGCCCCGTACGCCCCTCGACCCGTATGAAGTGCGCCTCGATGCCGAAGCCACGCACCAGCGGCACCAGCTCGTCGTGCACGTACATGCTCAGCAACGACTGGCTGCGCCCCGCCGACCGCCACCCGGCAAGCAGCTCGGCCGCCCCCGCGGTGAGCCCGCACCGCACCCGCTGCTCGGCGTAGTGCCGATGGAAGACCTCGTCCATCAGCTCCCACTCGGCATCGGTCGGCAGCCGGCCCAGCAGCCGCTCGTAGAACTTCGGCACCGGCACGCAGTACAGCGACCGGTACTGCTCCAGCGTGATCGGCGCGAGCCCCAGCTCGGCGAAGGCCGCGTTCGTCGCTCCGATGATCGCGTCATTGTCGTGGAACAAGGTGCCGTTCCAGTCCCAGACGATGTGCGCGCTCTCCTGCGTCCCCATGTCCAAGACCGTACCCGCCCCCACTGACAATCAGGGCGGCCGCCCAGGTCAGGCCTGTCCGACCAGGTTCGGAATCTCCTGGGTGGCGTACCAGAGCAGCTCGTGGTCGTCCGCCCCGTCCACGACGAACTGCGCGTCGTCGTCCCCACCGTCGGCCGCCTCCAGGGCGCCCGCCGCCGCGGCCACGTCCGCCTCCGCGTCGGCGGCGTCGGCATGCACCGCGGCCGCCTTCGCGAGCGGCACCGTCGAGGTCACGGTCACCTCACCGAGCGCGGCCGGGTCGAGCCCGCGGCCGGGGTCGGTGGCGGCGGCACCGTCGGGCACGTCCACGGCGACCACGACCCGGCGCCGTACGGCATCCGGGTCGGCGGCGAGCAGCTGCAGCGAGGCCAGCGCGGCCCGGCTGAGCGCGGCGTACTCCAGCTCCTCGATGTCGTCGGAGAGGTACCACTCGCGCAGCGCGGGCGTGACGGCATACGCAACGAAGGGGCCGCTCCCCAGCTCACCCGTCTTGTGCGCCTCGGCGAGACCGGGGAGGGTCAGGGGGACGTAGACGCGCATGGCGGGCCGCTCTTTCCTGGTCAAAAGGCTTCGCTGGGGCCCCGGGGAGCCCGGCTGGCGCGCCTCCCGGGGGCCCTCAGGATACGTGCGCCCGTCCCCTTTCGGGTCCCTGCCCACACCCCGGAAGGCGTCCACCCGACGCCCCGCGTTCACCCGGTGCGCCCGCTTCCCCACGGGGTTTCCACCCCTGCCCGCCGCTCGGATAGGTGAACTTCTCCGCCCCCGTCACACCCTCCCCGGCTTCCTTGCCACCCCCTCCCCCGTCCCCGTACAAGATCCTCGACAGCGAGTTACCGCCCGGTATCACCCGGGCCCGCCGAACGGGGACCTCCATGAACAAGGTCATGAGCCGCACCGCCCAGCCCCGCCCGCGCCACCGTCCGCCGACCCGCCACGACACCCGCCGCCCGGCCGGCGCCCCGCCCCGCACCCCGACCAGGAGCGCGGCCCGCCCCACCACCCCCCGGGAGGCCACCCCCGCAACGGTTACGGCGGCCCCCCGGCCCACCCGAGCGTCCTCCCGGCAGCCCACCGCCCCGACGGCCCAGCCCGCCGGTACGGCAACCCGCACGACCACAGGCCCGGAGACGGCCCCTGCGCCGCCCGAGACGGCCGTACGGCAGCCGCGCCCCACCGACCTCTTCGCGGACCGCCTGCTGGCCGTCCTGAGCGGCCAGCGCCCCGTCCACTGGATGCTCCGCCACACCGCGGGCCGCGCCTACGACGATCTGTCCCGCCTCGCCGCACTGGGCCCGCTGCGCACCCGCGGCTCCCGCCCCGTCGTCCACGACATCGGTTACTTCATCCCCCGCACCGGCGCCATCGAGGCGTTCGCCCGCATCGCCGCCGGCAGCCAGCTACGGGCCCTGGCCTTCCGCCTGGAACAGGGCCCCGACCTCCGCTGGCGCTGCACAGCCGTGGAAACGGGCACTCCGAGGACGGCCCCCACCCACCCGACGACCGGCTGACAGCCCACGCGGCAGCCCACCGCACGGCAACGCGGAAGGGCCGGGCCCCAGAGGAGACCCGGCCCTTCTCAACCGCACGCGTCACTTCTTACGGCGCCGCCCGCCCTTGGCCTGCCGGCGCCGCTCCGCCCGCGTCAGCCCGTCCGACTCGGACCGCACCGGCTCGTCGTCCTCCAGGTCGCGCTCGACGATGCCACCCTCACCGTCCACCGTCGGCGCGGAGAAGTGCAGCTCACGCCGCTGCGGAACGTCCAGCCCCTTGGCGCGGATCTCGGGACGGGCCCCCGCCTGCGCGGGCACCGTGTCCTGGACGCCCTCGCCCACCGGCTGGGCCTCCTCGACCGGGACCTCCTCGACCTGCTGCTCGACCTGGACCTCCAGGTTGAACAGGTAGCCGACGGACTCCTCCTTGATGCCCTCCATCATCGCGGTGAACATGTCGAAGCCCTCGCGCTGGTACTCGACCAGCGGGTCCTTCTGCGCCATCGCGCGCAGGCCGATGCCCTCCTGGAGGTAGTCCATCTCGTAGAGGTGCTCGCGCCACTTGCGGTCCAGGACCGACAGCACGACCCGGCGCTCCAGCTCACGCATGATCTCGGAGCCGAGCTGCGCCTCACGGGCCGCGTACTGCTCGTGGATGTCCTCCTTGACGGACTCCGCGATGAACTCGGCGGTCAGACCGGCCCGGTCACCGGCGGCCTCCTCCAGCTCCTCGATGACGACCTTCACCGGGTACAGCTGCCGGAAGGCGCCCCACAGCCGGTCCAGGTCCCAGTCCTCGGGGAAGCCCTCGGCGGTCTCCGCCGCGACGTACGCGTCGATCGTGTCGTCCATGAAGTGCTGGATCTGCTCCTCCAGGTCCTCACCCTCCAGGACGCGGCGGCGCTCGCCGTAGATGACCTCGCGCTGCCGGTTGAGCACCTCGTCGTACTTCAGGACGTTCTTACGGGTCTCGAAGTTCTGCGTCTCCACCTGGGCCTGGGCGGACGCGATCGCGCGCGTGACCATCTTGTTCTCGATCGGCACGTCGTCCGGCACGTTCGCCATCGACATCACGCGCTCGACCATCTGGGCCTTGAACAGGCGCATCAGATCGTCACCGAGGGACAGGTAGAACCGGGACTCGCCGGGGTCGCCCTGACGGCCGGAACGACCGCGCAGCTGGTTGTCGATGCGCCGCGACTCGTGCCGCTCGGTGCCGAGCACATACAGGCCGCCGAGCGACTCGACCTCGTCCTTCTCGGCCTTGACCGCCCGCTCGGCCTTCTCCAGGGCGGCGGGCAGGGCGTGCGCCCACTCCTCGATGTGCTCCTCGGGGTCGAGGCCGCGCTGCCGCAGCTCCGCCTCGGCGAGGTCCTCGGGGTTGCCGCCGAGTTTGATGTCCGTACCACGGCCGGCCATGTTGGTGGCCACGGTCACGGCGCCCCTGCGGCCGGCCTGGGCGACGATCGACGCCTCACGCTCGTGCTGCTTGGCGTTCAGCACCTCGTGCTGGATGCCGCGCTTGCTGAGCTGCTGGGACAGGTACTCCGACTTCTCGACGGACGTCGTGCCGACGAGGATCGGCTGGCCCTTCTCGTGCTTCTCGGCGATGTCGTCGACGACCGCCTCGAACTTGGCCACCTCGGTGCGGTAGATCAGGTCCGACTGGTCCTTGCGGACCATCGGCTTGTTCGTCGGGATCGGGACCACGCCGAGCTTGTAGATCTGGTGGAACTCGGCGGCCTCGGTCATCGCCGTACCGGTCATGCCGGACAGCTTCTTGTAGAGGCGGAAGAAGTTCTGCAGGGTGATCGTGGCGAGCGTCTGGTTCTCGTCCTTGATGTCCACCCCTTCCTTCGCCTCGATCGCCTGGTGCATGCCCTCGTTGTAGCGGCGGCCGGCGAGGATACGGCCGGTGTGCTCGTCGACGATCATGACCTCGCCGTCGATGACGACGTAGTCCTTGTCCTTCTTGAACAGTTCCTTGGCCTTGATGGCGTTGTTCAGGTAGCCCACGAGCGGGGTGTTCACCGACTCGTAGAGGTTGTCGATGCCCAGCCAGTCCTCGACCTTGCTGACACCGGACTCGTGGATGGCGACCGTGCGCTTCTTCTCGTCGACGTCGTAGTCGCCGGTCTCCTCGAGGCCCTTGAGCGGGTTGCCCGCCTCGCCGCGCTTGAGGCGCGTCACCAGCTTGGCGAAGTCGCCGTACCACTTGGTGGCCTGGTCGGCCGGGCCCGAGATGATCAGCGGCGTACGGGCCTCGTCGATGAGGATGGAGTCGACCTCGTCGACGATGGCGAAGTTGTGGCCGCGCTGCACCAGCTCGTCCTGCGACCACGCCATGTTGTCGCGCAGGTAGTCGAAGCCGAACTCGTTGTTCGTGCCGTAGGTGATGTCGCACGCGTACTGCTCGCGGCGCTGAGCCGGCGTCATGCTGGCGAGGATGCATCCGACGTCCAGGCCCAGGAACTTGTGGACCCGGCCCATCATCTCGGAGTCACGCTCGGCCAGGTAGTCGTTGACCGTGATGAGGTGGACGCCGTCTCCGGACAGGGCGTTCAGGTACGCGGGCAGCGTGCCGACGAGGGTCTTGCCCTCACCGGTCTTCATCTCGGCGACGTAACCGAGGTGGAGCGCGGCGCCGCCCATCATCTGCACGTCGTAGTGGCGCTGGCCGAGGACACGCTTGGCGGCCTCGCGGACGGTGGCGAACGCCTCGGGGAGCAGGTCGTCCAGTGACTCGCCGTCGGCGTACCGCTGCTTGTACTCCTCGGTGAGGGCCCGCAGCTCGGCGTCGGAGAGGTCGACGAAGTCCTCTTCGATGGAGTTGACCTGGTCCGCGATGCGGTGCAGCTTGCGCAGGATCTTACCTTCGCCTGCACGCATGATCTTCGAGAGGACGGACACGGGGGCTGGTCTCCTTGCCGGTCGGGCCTGGGACGGTCGGGTTTCCTTCTGACGTACTGAGCAACCGCCATCGTATGCGAGGACCCGGCCACGTCGGGAGGCCTGGCGACCCGGCGGCTGCTTCATCAGGACAACGGACGGGGCACACCGATGGTGCCGCACCGGTCACCAGGAATTGCGCGAAATGTGATCACGCACTCACGTATCGCGAAAATCGATGGTCTCCCCGCGGACATCCCGAGCAGAATCTGCCGATGGAACCCGTCACACTCACCACCGACCGTCTTGTGCTGCGCACCGTCGGCCCGGCCGACACCGAGACGGTGTACGAGGCCGCGCAGGACCCCGACATCCAGCGCTGGACCGTAGTTCCCTCGCCCTACCTGCCCGAGCACGCCCGGAGCTTCACCGAGCAGCTGGTCCCCGACGGCTGGGCGCAGGGCTCGATGTACACCTTCGGCGTCTTCCTGACCGGCGGGGAACTGACCGGCATGCTCGGCCTGACGATGCACTCGCTGGGCACGGCCGAGGTCGGCTTCTGGATGGCCAAGGAACACCGCGGTCACGGCTACATCACCGAGGCCACCCTCACCGCCTGCCGCTGGATCTTCACCGAGATCGGTGTCGACCGGGTCGAATGGCGCGCCGAGGTCGGCAACCACCTCTCCCGCGCGGTGGCCGAGCGCGCGGGCTTCACCATCGAGGGCACCCTGCGCTCGGGCTTCAACAACAAAGGAGTGCGACGCGACTGCTGGGTCGGCTCCCTGCTCCCCTCCGACCTGGGCCTGCCGTCCACAGCGCCGTACCTGCCCGCGCGCGCCTAGGGACGGACGGGACCACGGCTCACCGCGGGCTGTCAGTGGCACCCTCTATCGTCCGAAGCATGACGACCCTTCCGCGCCCCACCGTCACCCTCACCGCGGACGACGCCCGCCGTATCGCCCTGCGTGCCCAGGGCTTCCTCGGTGCGCCCGACCGGCGGGCCGGTGTCCGGGGGGTGCTGCGCCACCTCGGCGCGGTCCAGCTCGACACGATCTCGGTGCTCGCCCGCTCCCATGAGCTCGTGCCGTACGCCCGGCTCGGCGCGGTCGGCCGCAAGACGGTGGAGGCCGCGTACTGGAAGGACGCGCACGCCTTCGAGTACTGGTCGCACGCGGCGTGCATCCTCCCCATCGAGGAGTGGCCGCACTTCGCCTTCCGCCGCCGCGCCTACCGCAACCGCCCGCACTGGAACCACGAACTCCCCGAAGGTGCCTACGAGCAGGTCGTCAAGCAGCTGCGCACGGAAGGCCCGCTGACCGCCACGGAGCTGGGCGGCGCGAAGAAGACCAACGACTGGTGGGACTGGTCGGGCACCAAGGTCGCCGTGGAGCGGGCGCTGATGTACGGCGAGGTGGTGTGCGTCGAGCGGCGCGGCTGGAAGCGGGTGTACGACCTCGCCGAGCGCGCGGTCCCGCAGGCGCTGCTGCACGACGAGCTGGACGACGCCGAGTGCCTGCGCCGTCTGGTCCGGCTGGCCGGCGAGTCCCTCGGCGTCGGCACGCGCGCGGACATCGCCGACTACCACCGGCTCAAGGGCGAGCAGGTCGACGCGGTGATCGCCGACTCAGGTCTGGTGCCGGTCGAGGTGGACGGCTGGGGCAAGCCCGCCTGGGCCGACCCGGCGGCCCTGGCGGCACCGCCGCGCGGCCGCCACCGCACCACGCTGCTGTCGCCGTTCGACTCGCTGGTCTGGGAGCGGGCGCGCACGGAACGGATCTTCGGCTTCACCCACCGCCTGGAGGCCTACGTGCCCAAGCCCAAGCGGGTCTACGGCTACTTCGCGATGCCGGTGCTCGCGGGCGGCCGGCTGGTCGGGCGGGTCGACCCCGCCCGCGAGGGCCGCACCCTGGTGGCCCGGCAGGTCACCCTGGACGGTCCGAGCGCGGTCCCCGCGGTCGCCCAGGCCCTGATCGAGGCGGCGACCTGGGTGGACTGCACGGACGTCCGCGTGGAGCGCGTGGAGGCACCCGAGTTGCGCGAGCCCCTGGCGCGCGAACTCACCCGCGCCCTCGCCTAGGGCCGATCCGCTACCGGATCTCCAGGATCTTCTCCCGCATCGCGTAGACCACGGCCTCCATCCTGGAGTGCAGTTGGAGCTTCTCCAGGATGTTGCGGACGTGGTTCTTCACGGTGTTCTCGGAGATGAACAACTCCTTGGCGATGTCCCGGTTGTTCATCCCCGTGGCGACGAGTTTGAGGACTTCCAGCTCCCGGTCGGTCAACCGCGGCGCGGGCACCAGCCGGCGCTCGTCGGTGCGCTGGATCATCGACTTGAACTCGGTGAGGAGTTTCGACGCCATCGACGGGCTGATCTGCGACTGTCCGTCGGCCACCGCGCGAATGGCGGTAGCCACCTCGTCCGTGGAGATCTCCTTGAGGAGGTATCCGGTCGCGCCCGCCTTGATCGCGTCGTAGAGGTCGGCCTCCTCGTCACTGATCGTCAGCATGATGATCTTGGCGCTGGGGGCCACCTCCTTGATGGAGGTGCAGGCCTCGATGCCGCCGCGCTTGGGCATGCGGACGTCCATCAGCACGATGTCGGGCAGCAGGTCGGCCGCCTTGTCGACGGCCTCGGCACCGTCACCCGCCTCGCCGACCACCTGGATGTCCTCCTCGGCCGCGAGCACGATCTCCAGGCCGCGCCGGAAGAGGGCGTGATCGTCCACGACCAGGACTCTGATCGGCTCCTTGCGTGGAGAGCCCGCGTCCGGGTCCCTGCCGATGACATGGTCGTCGGCATCCTCGTCCCGCATCGGTCCGAAGGTGTCCGCCATCGTTCCTCCCCCTGAAGGCTGTGGCCTGTGGTCCTGTGCCATCGCCAACCCAAGGCAGCGGCCCACCGGTTGGGCCGGTGCGGCCATGATTTCATGCCTGGACGACGCAGCGGCGACGCGCGGGGCGCGAAGTGGTCGCACACCGGTGCCCCTGGGGGCGCACACGCACTCCAGGGGCACCGGCTCAGCTTCGGCAGAGTGGGTCAGCCGCCCAGCGTGCCACCGGCCGCGGGGGGCTGCACCTCGGTGACCATCGGGTCCGTGCTGAGGTGGATCACGCCGTAGTCGTAGGCATGACGCCGGTAGACGACGCTCGGTTCCTTCGTCTCGGAGTCGATGAACAAGTAGAAGTCGTGGCCGACCAGTTCCATCTCGTAGAGAGCCTGGTCGAGGCTCATCGGGGAGGCGACGTGGGTCTTCTCGCGGACGACCAGGGGTCCTTCACCCTTGACCTCCAGCGAGCCGATCTTCTTGGTCGGGACTCCGTCCGTCTCCTCCTCATGAACGGGGAGGCCGTTGCCGTTCAGCGTCGCCGCGTCCGGGACGTGATCGGCGACCTCCGCCGCCGGGATCCGCTGTGCACCGCGGCGCGAGAAACGCTTGTCGTGCTGCTTGCGCAGCCGGGCATCCAGCTTCTCCGCCGCCAGGTCGAGTGCCGCGTACGGATCGCTGGCCGCTGCCTCCGCCCGGATCACCGGACCGCGGGAGCGGAGCGTGATCTCCACTCGGTCACAGCGGTCGGCCTGTCGTGGGTTGGGCTCCTTGGACACCTCGACGTCGAGGCTGATCACCTTGGCATCGAGCCTCTGGATCTTCTCCAGCTTCAGCTTCTCGGCCACGTGCTTGCGGAACCGCTCGGGCACCTCGGTCTTGCGGCCTTTGACGACGATGTCCACGCAGAACTCCGTTCCCGGATCGCTCCGCTGACTCGGCGGAGCATCTCCCTTTTGCACCAGGTCCGGTGATCACCGGACCTCGGACTGGGTGACTCCCACCTCCTCCTCCCCCATGGGCGCGATCTCCACCTCACCGGTGCGGGTGATTGCGGAAAACCCGCGGCACGGCATTCGGATATGAGGGGTGTGGCCTGCGCCTTTCCTCACAACCGAACATATCTCGCCCGGACGGATGGCGTCACCCTCTACTACCGCGTACCTCCGTTCAAGTGAATTACCCCTCCTGCTACCTGCAACGATGCAGGTCGACGGTCAGTTCCTGTCCATTTCGAAAGAATCCCCGGGAGCGGCGATCACGGCAGCGTGGAGCGCCCGGCCACGGGCGTTCACTGCCGTCTTTTCCGATGCACCATGCACCCACATCTCTCTCTCCGGCCGCGCTCCGGTCCGTCGTTCCCCCCTACCTTCCCGGCTTACGGCCCCGTACACGACTCCTCCCGTCCCGCTTCCCTCTTCCTTCCTCCTCTCGTGACGCCATCCGGCCGCCTCCCGCAGGGCACGCGCCGCTTCCGCGAGACTCGCGCCCGTGGTGATCACGTCGTCGACGAGCACGATCCGATTCGCGTCGAGCAGCCGGACACCGCCCGCTGTCACCTCCAGCGCGCCCGCGAGGTTCTCCAGGCGCTGCCGCGCGTCGAGTCCGGCCTGATCCGCCACGCTCCGCCGCTGCCGCAGTACGGCCGCCACCCGGGCCGGTGTCCCGGTGCGCCGCAGCTCACCGGCCGCCGCGAGCGCCATCCGCCGCACCGGGTCGTGTCCACGCGCCCGCACGGCCCACCGGGCGGAGGGCACGGGCACGAGCACCACGAGCCCACGCCCCTGAGTCCCGCCGAGACCGACCGACCCTCCCGACTCGCCGGATCCGACCGACCCGACCGGCCCGACCGATCCCACCGGCCCGACCGATCCCACCGGCTCGGCCGACTCGCCGCCGACAAAAGCGCCGGCACCGGCAGCAGCACTGCTCCAGCCGAGTCCCGCCCGTACGGCTCCCGCCAGAGCCGTGCCCAGTACACCGGCGAGCGCCAGCGCGCCCCGCTCCTTGTGGGCGAGAAGCAGCGCCCGCACCCCCTCCGCGTACGGTGCCGCCGCGTGCACCACCGGCAGCCCGACCGGCTCCGGCACTGGCCGCACCCGCCGTGGGCCACCCCCGTTCAGCGCGGCCCGGCACCGCGGGCAGAGCACCATACGAGGTGCCCCGCAGCCCGCGCATTCGGCCGGCAGCACCAGGTCGGTGAGGTCCTGCCACCACCCCCGCATGACCTCCACTGTGCCGACGCCGGAGACGGCCTGCCACCCCTGTGGACAACGTCCTGTGGACAACCGGAGGCGACCCGCGCCGGCCGTCCCTCACACGAGGGGCGGTCGGCCACCCGAGGGGCAGGCCCACCGGCCATGAGCACACGTACGCCCCGCCCGGAGAGCGGCAAGAGGGGCCGGTGCCTGCCGCTCAGCCGGGATAGACCGGTGCCGTCCCGTCCTTGTCCACCTTCTGCCACTGCGCTCCGGAGGGCAGCCGGACGATCCCGTCGTCCGAGTAGGCCACCAGCGGCACCCGCTCGTCCTCGGACGCGGCGATCGCCTTCACACCCGGCAGCGCCCCGGGGGCCGGCGCGTCCAGCGCGGATCCGTCGACCTGGACGTACCGCATCTGCTGCACGCCGCCCTGCTCCCGGCCGACGGCGAGCAGACTGCTGTCCCCGGCCCAGGAGATGGCGCTGACCTGCTCCAAACCGGGCGCCGCGGACTGCAGCCCGTCCACCGACATGCCCTGCCCGGTCCCGTCGTCACGCTGAATGCGGCCGATGAGCAGGGACTGCTTGCCGGCCTTCTCCACGACCAGCGCGATCCGCACCCCGTCGGCGGCAACCCGCGCGTCCGTGATGCGGCCGGACAGGTCCGGGACGGCGACCTCCTCCGGCTTCGCGACGCCTTGTTCCATGACCTTCAGCCGCGGATGGTGCGGATCACGGTCGGCCACCCACAGGTCGCCGCGGGCGTCCCAGCTCGGCGTGGTCAGCCGGTCGGCGGGTGTCGCGCCGGTACTGGTCACCAGCGCCTCCCCGAGCGAGGCGCCCGACGCCAGCGACGTCACATACAGGGACCTGCCGCCGTCACCGACCCCGGCCGCGCTCTGCTCGTCCCGCGAGACCGCCACCGACTGCAGCCCCTTGTCCCCCTCGCCCAGCGGACCCGGCACCGGAACGGCCCCGGTGCCGGTGCTCCCGGTGGGCATCCGCACCACCTGGTGCTTGCCGTCGAGGTAGTACAGGTACTCGGGACGCCTGGCCGACCCGTGCCAGGCGGCGGACTCGGCGCGCTCCTGGGTCAGATCGCACAGCCGCTCGCCACCGCGCCCCTGCAACTCGACGGACTCGAGCGTCGGCGCCAGATTCCGCAGAGTGAACAGCACCTGGGTCGCCATCTCGGTGCACTTGGTCGCCGCTACCTGGGACGCCTTGAGGTTCAGCGGCACCGTCAGCTTGTTCTGGTCGTCCGGCGTCAGCCCCGACACGTCCTTCTGCAGGGCCGTACCGGTGGGGAAGCTGGACCTGACCACCGGCCCGAGCCAGGTGGTGGGGCCCTTCAGCAGCGAGCGGACCATCTGGGTCATCGGCTCGACCTTGCTGCGCACGAACACCGGGTCGGCGACCGCCACCGGCTGCCCGCTCGCCCCGACCGCCGTGTTGGAGGCGAAGTAGTACTTGTCGACGGACGTGTAGTTCCGCTGGAAGTCCGACTTGCCCATGACGACCCCGTCGGGCAGGCCGTCTATGCGCCACTGCCCACTCTCGGGGTTCTTCGTGAGATGCAGCTTCTTGCGGTAGGACCCGTCGGCGGGCTGGTACGCCTGCTCCGCGTCGACCGTGGCGACCCGGCTGCCGGCCAGGACGCAGGTGACGCTGTTGGCCTCCTCCCGGCCGCCCGCCTGGCAGTCGGTCTCGATGCTCGGCCCGTTCGCCAGAACCGTGGTGGACCGCTCGGGCCGCCAGGCACGCGCCGCGTCGGTCGTCAGGTACTTGCGAGCCGTGTCGTACTGCGGGTCGTCGCTGGTCAGTGCCTCCAGGAAGCCCTGCATGATCTCGCCCGGACCGGCGCCGTCGGCCGGCGGCATGGCGAACACCCGGACCCCGGTGTCCTGCCGTGGTGTCGACTCCACGTCCCGCAGATCCCCGCTGTCGGGCATCGAGGCACACCCGGCCAGCAGGACGACTCCCAAGGCGGCGTAGGCCACCGCGCGTCCCGGCCGCCGCCGGGCGCCCCCCTCGCGGTCAGCGCCCACGAAATGCCTCCCCTGGCTCGTTCGAGTCCTCCGCTCCGGCCGGGCCCGTGTCGGGTGCCGGGTCCTGGGCGGGCCTGTCGTTCGGCCGCCGTGCACCGCCGGTGGACCGGGGCACCACGCGGGTGCCGTTGCCGCTGCCGGGCAGGGCGGTCGGGTCGGCGGCGGGCGCGCCGGTGGCCAGCCGAGGCGCGATCGTGGCGCGCGGCGGCAGCGCGGGCGCCTGGGCGCCGCACTGCTGCACCGGAACGGTCGCCCGCTTCTCCTCGCTCCCGCGGGGCAGCCCGGCGTCGTCGAGGCCGCGGTTGCGGCGCGAGTCCTTGGGTTCCAGCGGTATCGGCGAGCCCCGCAACGGCTCGTCGGCGGTCCTGGGCAGCGTCAGCCGGAACTGCGAGCCGCCGCCCGGCTCGCCCCAGGCCTGCAGCCAGCCGCCGTGCAGCCGCGCGTCCTCCAGGGCGATCGACAGCCCGAGACCCGTGCCACCGGTGGTACGCGCGCGTGCCGGGTCCGCCCGCCAGAAGCGGCTGAAGACCCGGGTCGCCTCACCCGGCTTGAGCCCGACGCCGTAGTCGCGCACCGCGATGGCGACCGCGCCGCCGGCGGCGGCGAGCTTGACGGTGACGTCCTTGCCCTCGCCGTGCTCGACGGCGTTGACGACGAGGTTGCGCAGTACCCGTTCCACGCGCCGTGCGTCCGCCTCGGCGACGACGGGCTGCTGATCGCCGACCACGCGTATGTGGGTGCCCTTGCGCTCGGCGAGCGGCTCGGCGCCGCTGACCACGCGCCGGACGACCTCCCTGAGGTCTATCGGCTCGGCCTCCAGGGCCGCCGCGCCCGCGTCGAAACGGCTGATCTCCAGCAGGTCCGCGAGCAGCGACTCGAACCGGTCCAGCTGGTCGGCGAGCAGCTCGGCCGACCGTGAGGTCACCGGGTCGAAGTCCTCGCGCGCCTCGTGGATGACGTCGGCGGCCATGCGGACGGTCGTCAGCGGGGTGCGCAGCTCGTGCGAGACGTCGGACACGAACCGGCGCTGCATCCGCGACAGGTCCTCCAGCTGCTGGATCTTCAGCTGGAGGTTCTGCGCCATCTTGTTGAAGGCCTCGCCCAGGCGTGCGATGTCGTCCTCGCCGGTGACCTTCATCCGCTCCTGCAGCCGCCCGGCGGACAGCCGCTCCGCGATCCCCGCCGCCATCCGCACCGGCGTGACGACCTGCCGCACCACCAGCCAGGCGATGGCGCCGAGCAGCACCACGACGAACAGCCCGGCGGTCGCGAGAGTGCCCTTGACCAGGCTCAGGGACTTCTCCTCCTGCGTCAGCGGGAAGAGGTAGTACAGCTCGTACGGGCGCCCGTTCGGGTCGTTGACCTGCTTGCCGATGACCAGCGCCGGCTGGGATTCCTTGGCGTTGGAGTAGACGATCCGCGTGTAGCTCTGGGCGGCCGTCGTACCGCTGTTGACCCGCTCGCGCAGGTCGGCGGGCACGCTGGAGGTGGGGTTGACGTTCCCGGAGCCGCGCGGGCTGCGCCCGCCGCCGCTGTCGTCGCCCACGGGCAGCGTCGCCACGTCGAAGGCGCCCGCGCCACCGCTGGACAGCGACTCCACGAGGTCGCTCATCCACTGGATGACGTTCTGTGACTGCCGCCCGTCCGCGGTCGAGGTGCCGTCAGCGGCGCCGGTCCCGGCACCCGTACCGGTGCCCGTCCCGCCGGCCGCCTCGTCGGCCTTCTGCCTGGCCACCGCGAACCCGCCCGTGGCCTGGCTCTGTGACGCCTTGACCTTGGCGTCCAGCAGGCCGTTGCGCACCTGGCCGATCACGACGAAGCCGAGCAGCAGGACGACACCCAGCGACATCAGCAGGGTCGTGGCGACGACCCGCAGCTGGATGTTGCGCCGCCACAGCCGCATGACCGGCAGCAGCGGCCGACGCACCAAGCGCAGGAACAGCCGCAGGACCGGGCTGCCCTGCACCCCGCCCCGCGTCAGCCCGCCCTCGAAGAGCCGCCTGAAGCGCGCACCCGCTGTCGTCCGGCCGACAGGCCGCCCCGGCCGGGACCCGGACCCGCCGGGAGCCGAAGCGGCACTGTCCCGGGACATGTCAGCTCGGTCCGGCCTTGTAACCGACGCCACGGACGGTCACCACGATCTCCGGCCGCTCCGGGTCCTTCTCGACCTTGGAGCGCAGCCGCTGGACATGGACGTTGACGAGCCGCGTGTCGGCGGCGTGCCGGTAGCCCCACACCTGCTCGAGCAGCACCTCACGGGTGAACACCTGCCACGGCTTGCGCGCGAGCGCCACCAGCAGGTCGAACTCCAGCGGGGTCAGCGCGATCGACTGCCCGTCCCTCTTGACCGAGTGTCCGGCCACGTCGATCACCAGGTCACCGATGGTCAGCTGCTCCGGCGCCGGCTCCTCCGACCTGCGCAGCCGCGCCCGGATCCGGGCCACCAGCTCCTTCGGCTTGAACGGCTTGACGATGTAGTCGTCGGCGCCCGACTCCAGGCCCACGACCACGTCGACGGTGTCGCTCTTGGCGGTGAGCATCACGATCGGCACCCCGGACTCCGCCCGGATCAGGCGGCACACCTCGATGCCGTCCCGCCCGGGCAGCATCAGGTCGAGCAGCACCAGATCGGGCTTGGACTCACGGAAAGCGGCCAGCGCCTTGTCGCCGTCGGCTACAAAAGACGGCTCAAAACCTTCACCACGCAACACGATGCCGAGCATCTCGGCCAGTGCGCTGTCGTCGTCGACGACAAGGACTCGTCCCTTCATAAACGACATCATCCCATTAGCTAATCGTTACCTGGCGTGACCTGGCACACAGCTCGGCAAGAGACTCGGTGGTCACGGGTGAAACGGCCCCCTCCTCGGTGACGATGGCCGTCACCAGTTCGGGCGGCGTCACGTCGAACGCCGGGTTGTACGCCTGGGTTCCCAGGGGTGCCACCGGAATCCCGCCTCCTGCTCCCGTCACCGTCACCTGGGGTGCTGTGACCTCGGTCACCTCGAAGCCGGGGCGCTGCTCGACGTCGATGGACGCCCCGTCGGGGGTGTCCGGATCGACCGTCGTCAGCGGCGCCACCACGATGAACGGCACATGGTGGTAGCGCGCGAGCACGGCGAGCGGATAGCTCCCCACCTTGTTCGCCACCGAACCGTCGGCCGCGATCCGGTCCGCTCCGACCAGTACGGCGTCCACCTCGCCCGCCGCGAACAGGGATCCCGCCGCGTTGTCTGTGAGCAAGGTGTACGCCATGCCGTTGCGGGCCGCCTCGTACGCCGTCAGGCGAGCACCTTGCAGCAACGGACGCGTTTCGTCCACCCAGAGCCTCCGCAGCCGCCCTTCGCGGTGTGCCGCGAGAGCCACCGCGAAAGCCGTGCCGTCGCCACCCGACACCAGCGATCCGGTGTTGCAGTGGGTGAGGACCCGGTGCCCGCCACCGGGCAGCATCTCGTCCAGCAGAGCCAGACCGTGCACCGCCATCCGCGCACTGGCCTCGGCGTCCTCCCGGTGCAGCGCCCGCGCCGCGGCCAACGCGGCAGTGGCCGCCGCGGTGGGATCGCCGGTCCTGGACAGTGCCGCCTGGTGCGCGGCCCGGGCCCGGCGCACGCCGACGGACAGGTTCACCGCGGTGGGCCGGGCGCCCTCGAGGGCCTGTGCCGCCTCGGCGACCTCGAAGCCGCGCGCGGCGGCGAGCGCGACGCCGTACGCCCCGGCCAGCCCGAGCAGGGGCGCCCCGCGCACGGCGAGCGAACGGATCGCCTCCACCAGCGCCGAAGCATCGGTGCACACCAGCTCAACCTCTTCGGCCGGAAGCCTCGTCTGATCGAGAAGGACCAGTACGGGACCCTCGGGTGGTTCCTCCCATCGGATCGCCGGTATCTCGCTCGGCCGCTTGTCCCCGCCGGTTCGCGCCTGCTGATCAGCCATGCGCTCAGTCTGCCCCGGATACCGCGGACAATTGAAGGTGTCCGGCCCCTACCGCGGCCGGTCCGCCGGTGACCACCCCATGGCACGATGGCTGCCAACCTGCCGCCGCGACCGCGGACGGGCACCGAGAAGGAGCTTCGATGACAGACACTCCGGGCTGGGCCTCGCCCGGATCCGCCCCGTCGTCCGAGGGGCGGGAACCCGGTGCGTCCGGCCCCGCCGAGCCCGCCGACCGTCCTGGTCCCACCGAGCCCGCACCACAGCCGGGCACGGACGCGCAGACCCCAGACGCGAAGTGGTCCAAGGAGCAGCCGGCACCCGGCCAATGGTCCACGCCCACCGGTGCCCCCAGCCCGAACCAGGCCCCGCCGCCCCCGCCGCCCGGCCCGGGCTGGGGCGGCCCGCAGCCCGGCGGCCCCGGATCCGGCACCGGCGGCTACGGCGGCCCGCCCGCCGGCCACGGCGGTTACGGCACCCCCGGCGGCTACGGGGCCTGGGGCGGCGGCTGGGGCGGCCCCCCGCCCGCGGCCAAGCCCGGCGTCATCCCGCTGCGCCCGCTCGGCGTCGGCGAGATCCTCGACGGCGCCGTCTCCACGATGCGCACCTACTGGCGCACGGTGCTCGGCATCTCGCTGACGGTCGCTCTGCTCGTCGACACCACGCTGGTCCTGGTGCAGGGCTTCGTCATGAACGGCACCACCGCCCAGACGTCGTTCGACGACCAGAGCGCCACCCCCGGCGACGTCCTCCGTGCCCTGCGGGACACCATGATCGGCACCGGTATCGTCACCGTGATCTCCACGGTCGCCATCATCGTCGCGACCGCCCTGCTGACGACCATCACCAGCCGTGCCGTCCTCGGCAGGCCGGTCAGCACCGGCGAGGCCTGGCGCGAAGCCCGTCCGCAGATCCCCAAGCTGTTCGGCCTGCTCCTCCTGCTCGGCCTGATCGTCGCCGGTGTGGGCCTCGCCGGCACGCTGCCCGGGATCCTCGTCCTGCTCGCCGGCAACGACGGCGCCGGAGCGGCACTGCTGGCCCTCGGCATCCTCGCGGCGATCATCGTCGCCGGATGGCTGATGATCCGCTTCTACCTGGCCACGCCCGCCCTGATGCTGGAACGGCAGGGCATCGTGAAGGCCATGAGCCGCTCCACGAGGCTGGTGCGCGGCTCGTGGTGGCGCGTCTTCGGCATCGTGCTGCTCACGGGCCTCATCACCAACATCGTGGCATCGCTCGTCGCCATCCCCTTCGGCCTCATCGGGGCCGCTGTGAGCGGCGACAGCATGCGCAGCCTGTTCGGCACCGGCGGCGAAGACGTCAGCTGGACGTTCCTGGTCATCCGCGGGATCGGGTCGTTGATCGGCACCACGCTCACCCTCCCGATCAGCGCGGGCGTCACCGTGCTTCTCTACATCGACCAGCGCATCCGCCGCGAGGCCCTCGACCTGGAACTGGCCCGCGCCGCCGGCGTCCAGGGGTACGGCGCCGGCGGCCCCGTCCCGAGGAGCTGATGCGGTGAGCCTCACGGGGGGAGTTCTCACGACGCCGGCGGCGTCCGACGTCGGCAACACGGTCATACGAGGCCTGCTGCGTGCGGCGGACACGGCCGTGCTGGCAGCCGGCGGCTCGGGAGACGAGCCGCCCGTGACCATCCCGCGTGATCCCGCGCGGGAGGCGGCACGGCGTGAGCTGTCCAAGCGGATGTACCACGAGAACGACCCCAGCCTCCTCCAGCGTGCCCTCGACGCCTTCTGGGACTGGCTCGACGGGCTGTTCGGCACGGCCGCGTCGGCGACACCCGGCGGCACGGTCGGCCTGATCGTCGTCATCATGTTCGTCATCGCCGTGGCGGCCGCCCTGTGGTGGCGCCTGGGCACGCCCCGCCGCCACCCGGCCTCCGCCGCCGTCCTGTTCGACGACCGCCCCCGCAGCGCCGCCGAACACCGTGCGGCCGGCGAGGCACACGCGGCCCAGGGCCACTGGAACCAGGCCGTCCAGGAACGCATGCGGGCCATCGTCCGCTCGCTGGAGGAGCGGGCCCTGCTCGACGTCCGCCCCGGCCGCACCGCCGACGAAGCCGCCGCCGAGGCCGGCCGCACCCTGCCCACGCACGCGGACGGACTGCGCGCCGCGGCCCGGGAGTTCGACGACGTCACATACGGCGGACGCAGAGCGAGCGAGCAGGCGTACCACCGCCTGGCCGAACTCGACCGCGACCTGGAACGCACCAGGCCCGCCCTCGCCGCCAGCGCCGCCGCCCCGGCCCACAGCCCCCGCCAGGGGGCCGCCGAGTGACCACCGAGGCCACCTGGCCGGCCACCTCCACCGCGCCCACCGCCCGCCAGCTGTGGACCCGCGCGCGTGGCATCAGCCTCGCCGTCGTACTCATCCTCGCCGCGGCCGTCGCCATGGCCGCCGTGCGCTCCACCGCCCGGCACGGCGCCCTGGACCCACGCTCCGCCGACCCCTACGGCAGCCGCGCCGTCGCCCAGCTCCTCGCCGACCGGGGCGTGTCCACCCGCGCCGTCACCACCCTCGACGCGGCACGCGCCGCCGCCGGCCCCGACACCACTCTCCTGGTCGCCGTCCCCGACCTGCTGACCAGCCGCCAGCAGACCCGACTGCGCGAGGCGACCGCGGCGTCCGGCGGACGCACCGTCCTCGTCGCGGCCGGCAGCTCGTCCATCGAGCAGCTCGCCCCCGGGGTCACCGCGGACCCCGCCAACAGCCTCCACTCCACCCTCGCCCCCGACTGCACCCTGCCCGAGGCCCGGCGCGCGGGCAGCGCCGACACCGGCGGCATCCGCTACACCACCACCCACCTCGACGCCGACTCCTGCTACCCCAGCGAGCGCCTCGCCACCCTGCTGCGCATCCCCGCGGCAGCCGGGGACGGCGACACCGTGGTCCTCGGCGCACCCGACATCCTCTACAACGACCGCCTCGACGAGCAGGGCAACGCCTCGCTCGCCCTGCAACTCCTCGGCTCCCGCCCCCATCTGGTCTGGTACCTCCCCTCGCTGTCCGACTCCTCCGCCACCGACACCGGCGAGCAGAAGAACTTCCTCGACCTGCTCCCCTCGGGATGGCTCTGGGGCACCCTTCAGCTCTTCATCGCAGCGGTCCTCACCGCCTTCTGGCGGGCACGCCGCTTCGGCCCCCTCGTACCCGAAAGACTCCCGGTCGCGATCCGCGCCTCCGAGACCGCCGAAGGCCGCGCCCGCCTCTACCGCAAGGCCAACGCCCGTGACCGCGCGGCCGCCGCTCTTCGCTCCACCACCCGCACGCGCCTCGCCCCCCTCGTCGGCGTCCCCGTGACCCAGGCGCACACGCCCGAGGCCCTGCTCCCCGCCCTGTCCGCCCACCTCACCGGCGACGGACAGCCCCTGCACTCCCTCCTCTTCGGACCGCCGCCCCGCGACGACGCGGCCCTCATCGCACTGACCGACCAACTCGACGCCCTCGAAAGAGAGGTACGCCGTTCATGACGGACCCGACCACTGACAACGCCGGGCGGACCGGGGACGCGGGCCACGCCCGCGCCTCCCTGGAATCCCTGCGCGCCGAGATCGCCAAAGCCGTGGTCGGCCAGGACCCCGCCGTGACCGGTCTCGTCGTCGCCCTCCTCTGCCGCGGACACGTACTACTTGAAGGAGTCCCCGGAGTCGCCAAAACGTTGCTCGTCCGCGCACTCGCGTCGGCACTCGAACTCGACACCAAGCGTGTCCAGTTCACCCCCGACCTGATGCCGAGCGACATCACGGGCTCCCTCGTCTACGACACCCGCACCGCCGAGTTCTCCTTCCAGCCCGGCCCGGTCTTCACCAACCTCCTCCTCGCGGACGAGATCAACCGCACCCCGCCCAAGACCCAGTCCTCCCTCCTGGAGGCCATGGAGGAACGCCAGGTCACCGTCGACGGCACCCCGCGCCCGCTGCCCGAGCCGTTCCTGGTGGCCGCGACCCAGAACCCCGTCGAGTACGAGGGCACCTACCCTCTCCCCGAGGCCCAACTGGACCGGTTCCTCCTCAAACTGACGATCCCTCTGCCCTCCCGGCAGGACGAGATCGACGTCCTCACCCGCCACGCCTCGGGCTTCAACCCACGCGACCTGCGCGCCGCCGGCGTACGCCCCGTCGCCGGCCCCGCCGACCTGGAAGCCGCCCGCGCGGCGGTCGCCAAGACGACCGTGTCGCCCGAGATCACCGCCTACGTCGTGGACATCTGCCGCGCCACCCGCGAGTCGCCCTCCCTCACCCTGGGCGTGTCCCCACGCGGCGCCACCGCCCTCCTCGCCGCCTCCCGCGCCTGGGCCTGGCTGACGGGCCGCGACTATGTCATCCCCGACGACGTGAAGGCCCTCGCCCTGCCCACTCTGCGCCACCGCGTGCAACTGCGCCCCGAGGCCGAGATGGAAGGGGTGACGGCCGACGCCGTCATCAACGCCATCCTCGCCCACGTCCCGGTCCCCCGCTGATGGCGTTCACCGGACGCGCCGCCCTCCTCGCGGCCCTCGGCTCGATCCCCGTCGGCATCCTGGAACCCGGCTGGACGGGCATCCTCGCGGTCAACGGCCCACTGGCTCTGGCCTGCGCCTGCGATGTCGCGTTCGCCGCGCCCGTACGACGGCTCGTCCTGGCGCGCTCCGGCGACACCTCCACGCGTCTCGGTGAGACCGCCGACGTCACGCTCACGATCACCAACCCGTCCCGCCGCCCCTTGCGGGCGCGCCTGCGCGACGGGTGGCCGCCCAGCAGCTGGCAGCCCGGCACCGAGGTCGCGGCCTCCCGCCACCGCCTGACGATCCCCCCAGGCGAACGCCGGCGTGTGATGACCCGGCTGCGTCCTACCCGCCGCGGCGACCGCCAGGCCGACCGCGTGACGATCCGCTCCTACGGCCCCCTCGGCCTCTTCTCCCGCCAGGGCTCCCACACGGTGCCCTGGACGGTGCGAGTTCTGCCCCCGTTCACCAGCCGGAAGCATCTCCCGTCGAAACTCGCTCGATTGCGTGAACTCGACGGCCGCACCAGCGTGCTGACCCGCGGTGAGGGAACGGAGTTCGACAGCCTGCGCGAGTACGTGCCCGGAGACGACACCCGCTCGATCGACTGGCGAGCCACCGCTCGTCAGTCCGCCGTCGCCGTCCGCACCTGGCGCCCCGAACGCGACCGCCGCATCCTCCTGGTCCTGGACACCGGCCGCACCTCGGCCGGCCGCGTGGGCGACGCCCCACGCCTGGACGCCTCCATGGACGCAGCCCTGCTCCTCGCAGCGCTCGCTTCCCGCGCCGGCGACCGTGTGGATCTCCTCGCCTACGACCGCCGGGTACGCGCCCTGGTCCAGGGCCGGTCAGCAGGTGACGTGCTCCCCTCCGTGGTCAACGCGATGGCCGGGCTCGAACCGGAACTGATCGAAACCGACGCCCGTGGCCTGACCGCCACAGCCCTGCGTACGGCATCCCGCCGTTCCCTCGTCGTGCTGCTCACGACGCTCGACGCGGCGCCGGTGGAACAGGGGCTGCTTCCCGTGCTGCCCCAGCTCACTCAGCGCCATACCGTCCTGGTCGCCTCGGTCGCGGACCCGCACATCGCCGGCATGGGGAAGGCACGGGGCAACGCGGAGGCGGTCTACGAGGCCGCGGCTGCGGCCCAGGCGCAAAGCGAACGTCAGCGCACGGCGGAACAGCTCCGTCGTCATGGTGTGACGGTGGTGGACGCGACTCCGGAGGATCTGGCGCCTGCACTGGCGGATGCGTACCTGGCCCTGAAGGCAGCGGGTCGGCTCTGAGCGGCCTCTTCCGCCGCTTCAGAGGGTCGGCAATCACCCCGGAACGCAGAAAACCCCCGCATCTTTCGATGCGGGGGTTTCCCTAAAATTTGTTCGGCGGTGTCCTACTCTCCCACAGGGTCCCCCCTGCAGTAC
>NZ_JBWKIR010000018.1:0-161528 GCF_056432605.1 Streptomyces sp. NPDC045022 | reverse complement strand
CCCCCCCCGCGCCCCCCCCCCCCCCACGCCCCCCCCCCCCCCCCCCCCCCCCCCCCCCCCCCCCCCCCCCCCCCCCCCCCCACCCCCCCCCCCCCCCCCCCCCCCCCCCCCCCCCCCCCCCCCCCCCCGGCCGGTTCCGTGTGGGGGATCAGCCCACCGACGAGTAGGCGACCACACCCCGCAGCAACTGGTCCACGGCCTTGCGCGCGCTCTTGGCGACGGTCGACCCCTCGGAGGGCGCCGCCGCCGAGATCTGCCCGAGGACGTCGATCACCTGCTTGCACCACCGCACGAAGTCACCAGCGGGCATCTCCGCCTCCCGCAGCACCTCGTCGAGCCCCTTCCCGGAAGCCCACATGTACGCGGCCCAGGCGAACCCGAGATCCGGCTCCCGCTGCCCGACCCCCTCGGTCTGGTTGATCCGGAAATCCTCTTCCAGCGCGTCGAGCCGGCCCCAGATCCGCACCATCTCGCCGAGCGCGGCCTTGGCCTTGCCCGAGGGGAGTTTCGGTGCCATCGCGTCGTCACCGACCCGGGCCTCGTACACCAGCGCCGAGACGCAGGCGGCCAGTTCGGCGGGAGCAAGCCCCTCCCAGACACCCTCGCGCAGGCATTCGCTGGCCAGCAGGTCGAGTTCGCCGTACAGCCGGGCGAGCCGCTTGCCGTGTTCGGTGACCTCGTCGCCGCGCAGGTAGTCCATCTCGGTCAGCAGGGCCACGATCCGGTCGAAGGTGCGCGCGATGGTGTTCGTACGGCCCTCGATGCGCCGCTCCAGCTGCGAGGTGTCGCGCTGCAGCCGGTAGTAGCGCTCGGCCCAACGCGCGTGATCCTCACGGTCGTTGCAGCCGTGGCAGGGGTGGGCCCGGATGGCGGTCCGCAGCCGCGCGATCTCGCGGTCGTCGGCGGCCTGCGACCGCTTCTTGCGGGCCCGCTCCGGCGGGACGTGCCCGGCCTTCGTGCGCAGCGCGGAGGCGAGGTCCCGCCGGGACTGCGGCGAACGCGGGTTGAAGGACTTCGGGATCCGCATCCGGTCCAGCGGCTCCACCGGCACCGGAAAGTCCATGGACGCCAGCCGCTTGACCTGCCGTTCGGCGGTCAGCACCAGCGGGCGCGGACCGTCGTGGTGGTCGAAGCCGCGGTGGCCGTTGGAGCGGCCGGCGGGCAGGCCTGGGTCGAGCACCAGGGCCAGGCCGGCGTACTTTCCCGTCGGCACGTGGATGACATCGCCCGGCTTGAGTTTCTCCAGGGCGACGGCGGCCTCGGCGCGTCGCTGGCTCGCGCCCTGCCGGGCCAGCTCGGTCTCCCGGTCCTTCAGCTCGCGGCGCAGCCGCGCGTACTCCTCGAAGTCGCCCAGGTGACAGGTCATGGAGGCCTTGTAGCCCTCCAGGCCCTCCTCGTTGCGCTGCACCTGACGGGAGATCCCGACGACCGACTTGTCGGCCTGGAACTGCGCGAAGGAGGTCTCCAGCAGCTCGCGCGAACGGTGCCGGCCGAACTGCTCGACCAGGTTGACCGCCATGTTGTACGACGGCTTGAAGCTGGAGCGCAGCGGGTAGGTGCGCGTGCCCGCGAGACCGGCCAGGTGCTCGGGGCTCATCGCGCGCTGCCACAGCACCACGGCGTGGCCCTCGACGTCGATGCCCCGCCGGCCGGCACGGCCGGTCAGCTGGGTGTACTCGCCGGGGGTGATGTCGGCGTGCTGCTCGCCGTTCCACTTGACGAGCTTCTCCAGCACCACCGAGCGGGCGGGCATGTTGATGCCGAGCGCAAGGGTCTCGGTGGCGAACACGGCCTTGACCAGGCCGCGCACGAACAGCTCCTCGACGACCTCCTTGAAGGTCGGCAGCATCCCCGCGTGGTGGGCGGCGATGCCGCGCTCCAGGCCCTCCAGCCACTCGTAGTAGCCGAGGACGTGCAGGTCCTCCTGCGGGATGGCGGCGGTGCGCTCCTCGACCAGGGCGCGGACCTGTTCCCGCGCCTCCTCGTCGTTGAGCCTGAGCCCCGCGTACAGGCACTGCTGGACGGCGGCCTCGCAGGCGGCACGGCTGAAGATGAAGGTGATCGCGGGCAGCAGGCCCTCGGAGTCCAGGCGCTCGATGACCTCGGGCCGGCCCGGCGTCCACACGCGCGAGCGCTGTCTGCGCTCCCGCTCCCGGTCGGCCTCGCGCATCGACCGGCCGCGCCGGCGGTCCTGGAACGACGGCCGGGTGGCCTCCATGCGGGCCAGGCGGACGAGGTCGGGGTTGACGGCCTTCCGATGGCCCTCGCCCTCCTCGAAGAGGTCGTACATCCGGCGCCCGGCGAGCACGTGCTGGAACAGCGGCACGGGCCGGTGCTCGGAGACGATCACCTCGGTGTCGCCCCGCACGGTGTCCAGCCAGTCACCGAACTCCTCGGCGTTGGACACGGTCGCGGAGAGCGACACCAGGGTCACCGACTCGGGCAGGTGGATGATCACCTCCTCCCAGACGGCGCCGCGGAAGCGGTCGGAGAGGTAGTGCACCTCGTCCATGACCACATAGCCGAGGCCGAGGAGGGTCTGTGAGCCGGCGTAGAGCATGTTCCGCAGCACCTCAGTGGTCATCACGACCACCGGGGCGCCGGAGTTCACGCTGTTGTCGCCGGTGAGCAGGCCGACCTTGTCGGCACCGTAGCGGCGGCACAGATCGGCGTACTTCTGGTTCGACAGCGCCTTGATGGGTGTCGTGTAGAAGCACTTCTTGCCCTGTCTGAGGGCGAGGTGGACGGCGAACTCGCCCACGATCGTCTTGCCCGAGCCGGTGGGGGCGGCCACCAGCACGCCCTTTCCTGCCTCGAGTGCCTGGCAGGCCTCGATCTGGAAGGGGTCGAGGCCGAAGTCGTACATCTCGCGGAAGTCCGCGAGCGCGGTGGCCTGCTCGGCTGCCCGCCTGCGGGCTGCCGCGTACCGCTCGGCCGGTGAGAGATCCTCTGTCATCGTGCTTTCGAGCGTACCGGGCCCCACTGACAACAGGACGATCATTATCCGGAACGTGGGCTGATCGGCAAAGACGGATGCCCCCGTCCCCGGAGGGCTCCGGGGACGGGGGCATCGCGCCGTGGCCGGTGAGGGCTCAGGTCACGTCGTCGTAGCCGTTGACCCGGTCGGTGCTCGTCTGCTCGGGCAGCGCCCGGGCGGCCGGGACGGGCTCGACCGCGCCGATGTCCTCGGGCGTGAGGTCCAGCTCGGAGGCCTCGTCGTCCCCGGGGCCGGCGGCCTCGCGGCGGGCCCGGCGCCGGTCGTTGAGCAGCGCGATGGCCACGGCGATGAAGTAGAGCGCCCAGATCGGCGCCGCCAGCGCCAGCATCGTCATCGGGTCGGGGCTGGGCGTGGCCACGGCCGCGAAGGCGGTGATGCCGACGACCATGCCGCGCCACCAGCCCCGCATGCGCCGGCCGGAGAGGACGCCGGTGAGGTTGAGCATGACCAGCAGCAACGGCATCTCGAAGGCGAGGCCGAAGATGACGATCATGCGGGTGACGAGGTCCAGCAGGTCGTCCAGTGGCAGCAGGTTCTCGGCACCGCTGGGCGTGAGGTCGATCATCACGCGCGCCGTGGTGGGCAGCACGTGGAAGGCGAGGTAGCCGCCGCCGAGGAAGAGCGGGAAGCCGAAGCCGACGAAGGCGTAGGCGTACTTCTTCTCGGTGCGGTGCAGGCCCGGCGCGACGAACGCCCACAGCTGGTAGAGCCAGACCGGCGAGGCGAGCACGACACCCGCCATCAGCGCGACCTTCAGGGCCAGGGTGAACGGCGCCAGCAGGCCGCTGACCGTGATATGCGCGCAGTGGACGTTCTTGGCCTCGGCCAGCTCGCCGAAGGACTGGTGGCAGCCGATCTCGTCGAGCACCGGCTCGGTGATGAAGTTGACGATGTCCCTGTAGAAGAACGCGGCCACGATCGTGACGACCACGATCGCCAGGACACCCTTGGCGAGCCGGTTGCGCAGTTCACGCAAGTGATCCGCGAGTGGCATCCGCCCCTCGGGATCCCTCTCCTTCTTGCGGGCAGGCTTGAGCAACCCACATCCTCATCTCGTGCAGCGGACCGGATGCCCCGGCCCTCGCGTCAGCGCTGGGTCGTGTCCGTCGGCTCGTTGACCGGGCGGGAGCTGGTCACGTCGCCGGGGGCGGCCTGGATCGTGCGCTGAGCCGGAGCGGGCTCCTCGGCGGTGGACTGGGCGGTGCCCTCGGGCTGCTTGCCGTCGTCCTTCATCGCCTTGGCCTCGCTCTTGAGGATGCGCGCGGACTTGCCGAGCGAGCGCGCCATGTCCGGGAGCTTCTTGGAGCCGAACACCAGGACGATCACCAGAACGAGGAGCAGCAGGTGCCACGGCTCAAGTCCGTTGCGGAACATAGATCTTCACCTTCTCACCGAGGCGGGAACGTCCGACAGGTCGGACACGTGTCCGGACGTCGTGCTGGCTGCGATCGTAACGCCTGGGTGTGAACGCGGGACAATCCCCCGGCGTACTCCTGCTCTGCGGACCGCGCCTCGTCACCGGGCCGCGCCCAGCAGCGTACCTGGCCGGACGGGCAAGGTGACAGGGCGAAGTGACCCAAAGCGCATGACATGAGCGCTCACAGGGCGTCCACGGCGCGGGCCGCGGTCACGGCCGCCCGCTCCAGGTCCTCGGCCGCCCTGTTGATACGGCGCGCGGAGTCCGCCACCTGCTGCCCGAGGCGCCGCGCCTCCAGGAAGACCCGGACGGCGAGCACCCCCAGCACGGCGAGACCCAGGAAACCCACGGCTACCGCGAACATCGGCCAGAACATGGCGTCGAGCCTAGACCGTCCCGCGGTGCGGAGCGCAGCCGCCTACACCGTGGAGTGCAGGCGCAGGGTCCGCACCCCGCCGCCGGTGAGCAGCTCGACGACGCGCTCGCCGGCCGGCTTGCGGACCGAGGCACCGCACTCGGGGCAGGTGAACGAGTAGAACGTCGTCCGGCTGCTGGCGCCGATGGCGAGGCGCAGGGCGCTCGCGGCGAGTTCGAAGCGGTTCCGGCAGTCCGGGCACCCGGCCCGGAACATCACGGGGACCACTCTCCTCATCCCGGCGAACGCGGCCGCCACCGTCATCTCACCCGCACCGGACACCGGGGACTCGCTCAAAGCCCTCGCTCCTGCCTCTCGTCCTGGCCATCGGCACCCGGCACCGCCTCCAGCGGGCCGTCGTACGCCGCGAGCGCCTCGCGGGCCGCCCGGCGGGCGCTGTCGGCCAGCTCGGGCGGGGAGACGATCCGGCCGTCGCGGCCGAGCCGCAGCGCCAGCCGGCGCAGGGAGGCCGGCTCGGGGGTGCGCAGAGTGATACGCAGTCCGCCGTCGGGAAGCTCATCGGCGCTGTCGTGCGGGTAGTACTCGGCGACCCAGCGGCCGCCGGGGCCGACCTCGACGACGACCTCCGGGTCCTCGGCGGCCGGCTGCACCAGGCCCTCGGAGAGATCGCGCAGCTCTATCTCGGGCGGCGCGGACGGCTCGTCGAGGATCCTGATCTCGGCGACCCGGTCCAGCCGGAAGGTGCGCCGGGCCTCGGAGCGACGGCACCAGGCCTCGACATAGGTGTGGCCGACGCTGACCAGGCGGATCGGGTCGATCTCGCGCTCGGTGACCTCGTCGCGGGCCGGGGAGTAGTAGCGGATCCACAGCCGGCGGCGCTCGGAGATCGCCCGGTCGACGTCGGCGAAGACCCCGCCCTCGGACTCGAAGGTCACCGACAGGCGGGAGCTGGCGCCGGCGGCCTCACCGGCCGCGGTCTCCACCTTGGCGGTCGCCCGCAGCAGGGCCTGGCGGTCACCCTCCCGAAGGCCGGGCAGGGTGGACACCGCGCGGGCGGCGACCAGCAGCGCGGTGGCCTCGTCGGCGGCGAGCCGCAGCGGCTCGGCCGCCTCCTCGCCCAGCGCGGCCGGGTTGTGCCACCAGATGCGCTCGCCGTCGGTGTCGATATCCAGCAGGTCGCCGCCGCGGAAGCTGGTGCCGCACATGGGCAGCAGATCGAGGTCGGCGACCAGCTCGTCCTCGGTGATGCCGAAGGCGCGCGCGACGTCCGCGATCCGGGCGCCGGGGCGCTCCCGGAGATAGGTCACCAGGGACAGCATCCGCCGGGTCTGGTCGATGGCGTTCACGGGCCTGACCGGTTTGCCTGCCACAGTCCTGCTCCCCCTCAGCCCTTGGCCACGGCACGCAGCCGGTCCACCACGTCGGCCCGCAGCTCGGCCGGCTCCAGGACCACCACGTCCGGCCCGAACTCCACCAGCCAGGCGTCCAGACCGTGCCCGTACGGAATCTCCAACTCGTCCCAGCCGTCGCCGAGTTCCCGGACCCGGGTGGCCTTCGCCCGAAGGGGGTAACCGGCGCCGGAGCGCAGCCGGATCAACGCCGAGCGGTCGGCGATCTCACCCGCCCAGCTCGCGACGGTCTCCCGCACGGTGACCACATCCGGCACGGGAGCGGTGAAGCCCGTGCCACGGGAGCGGACCCTGCCGGTGATCCGGGAGAGGCGGAACACCCGCTCGGCACCCCGGTCGCGGTCGAAACCGGCCAGATACCAGTGGCCGCGCCAGCACTCGAGCGCCCACGGCTCGACATGCCGGGTCTCGGGGTGGGCGGCGGAGGCCTTGCGGTAGTCGAAGACGACGGGACGGCGGTCCCGGCAGGCCAGCATCAGCGGCTCGAAGGCCGCCTCGTGCACCGGGATGCGCGGTTCCAGGGCGCCGTGCGCCTCGTACGGGTCGACGCCCTCGGGGAGCCCCGCGGCGCGCAGCTTCTGCAGGGCGCCGCTGGCCGCACCGGCCAGCCGGGCCTGCTGCCAGACCTTCGCGGCCAGGCCCAGGGCGGCGGCCTCCTCGGCGTCCAGGGTGATGGGGGGCAGCCGGTTGCTGTCGCGACGGGCGAGGTAACCGACCTCCCCGTCGATGTTCTCGACGGTCTCGATGACCAGGCCCAGCTCGCGCAGGTCGTCCTTGTCCCGCTCGAACATGCGGTTGAAGGAGTCCTCGGAACCGGCCGCACCCTTCTCGGGCCTGGCGGCCACAGCCCTGTCCGGCCTGGCGGCCACAGCCCTGTCCGGCCTGGCGGCCACAGCCCTGTCCGGCCTGGCGGCCACAGCCCTGTCCGGCCTGGCGGCCTCGACGTATGCCTCAATGGAATCGCGCAGCTCGCGCTTGCTGAGCGGCCGCCGTGTGCCGAGCAGGCACAGCGCGAGGTTCATCAGCCGCTCGGCCTTGGCAATGGCCATCGACGCCCTTCGCCTCCCCTATGGTGCTTACGACCGATGACCGTACCGCTCCGGAGTGCGGGGGCAAAGCCGAGGGCCCATGCCCGAGCAGGCATGGGCCCCAGGTGATCGGATCCGGTCGGACCCGCCGGTGGATCAGACCCCGAGCAGGTCAACCACGAAGATCAGGGTCTCGCCGGGCTTGATCGCCGGGGTAGGGCTCTGGTTGCCGTAGGCGAGGTGGGCGGGGATGGTCAGCTGGCGGCGGCCGCCGACCTTCATGCCCTGCACGCCCTTGTCCCAGCCCTGGATGACACGGCCACCGCCCAGCGGGAAGCGGAACGGGGTGCCCCGATTCCAGCTGGCATCGAACTCCTCGCCGGTGCTGAAGGCGACACCCACGTAGTGGACGGTGACGGTCTGGCCCGCCTGCGCAACCGGCCCGTCGCCCTCCCAGATGTCCTTGATCTCGAGGTCGGCCGGGGGCTCGCCGCCCGGGAAGTCGATCTCGGGCTTCTCGATGCTCACGTCAAAGGCTCCTGCTTGTGTACGACACGAAACGCCGACAGTCTTTCATCCCCACGGCTCTCCCGCCCGCACCTGCGTCCCGCGCGCTACATCGCGGCGAGGATGTCCACCGTGAACACGAGGGTGGAGTCCTTCTTGATCGCCCCACCGCTCGGCGGGTTGTCGCCGTAGCCCAGCTCCGGCGGTACGACGACCAGGACCCGGCTGCCGACCTTCTTGCCGGTCAGGCCCTGCGCCAGCCCCTTGACCGTCTGCTGCATCTGCTGGATCGGGAACTGGCTGAGCCGGCCCGAGCCATAGGTCTGCTGAAACGTCTTGCCGCCGTCCCAGACCAGGCCCTGGAACTGGCACAGGACGGTCTGGTCGGCCTTCACCTCGGCGCCGTCACCCTCCAGGACGTAGGCCGACACGAGCTTCTTCGGCGGGTCCGTCTCGGGGACGGTGACCTTGGGCACCTTGCCGTCGGTGTTGGTGGCCACCTTCGGCAGGGCCGCGTCACTCTGGGCGACCGGCTTGCCCTTGGCCGAGCTCTGCGAGTTGAAGGACTCGATCAGGTCGATGACGAAGACCAGGGTGTCGGTGCCCTTGATGCCCGCCTGCGGCTGGCCCGACTTGCCGTATCCGTAGTTGGGCGGGACGGCGATCTCGATCCGGCTGCCGGTCTTCTTGCCCGTCAGGGCGTACCGCCAGCCGTCGATGATGGTGCCCTGGGCCAGCTGCATGAGCAGCGGGCTCCCCCGGTCGTAGGAGTTGTCGAAGACCTTGCCGGTGGCCCAGATCTGGCCCAGGTAGTCCGCCCGGATGAACTCGTTCTCGGCGACCGGGCGGCCGCTGCCCGCGATCAGCGTCTTCACCGCGAGGTTCTTCGACGGCTCCCCCGTCCCCTTGGCCACGGTCGGCTTCTCGCCGAACTTCGCTCCTCCGGTGATCGCCGGCAGCGGCCCGTCCACGATCTTCGGCGGGGGTGCGCTGGACGCCGAGGGCGACGGCGAGACACCGGCCTTGCTGGAGTCGGACTTGTCGTCTCCGCATCCGGCGAGTGTGACCAGTCCTGCGGGGAGGGCGGCGAGGAGGAGTGAGCGTCGGCGCACGGAAGAGCCTCGTAATCGGTCGATCTTGCGGATTGGCGTGCGCGCAACTCTACGACGGAGAAGGGCGCCGTACGGGAAACGTACGGCGCCCGTGTGGCGTTCCGGCATTTCGGTGCGGAAACGCTTGACTCACATGCCTTCGTCACATTCCGGCGATCAGCTTCTCCACCCGGTCGTCCACCGAACGGAACGGGTCCTTGCACAACACGGTGCGCTGGGCCTGGTCATTGAGCTTCAGGTGCACCCAGTCGACGGTGAAGTCCCTGCGCTGTTCCTGTGCCCGCCGGATGAAGTCGCCGCGCAGCCGTGCGCGCGTGGTCTGCGGCGGAACCGACTTGCCCTCGAAGATCTTCAAGTCGTTGCAGATCCGGGTGGCTTGGCCCTTCTTCTCCAGCAGGTAGTACAGGCCACGACGGCGGTGGATGTCGTGGTAGGCGAGGTCTATCTGGGCGACCCGCGGGTGCGACATCGTCATGTTGTGCTTGGCCCGGTACCGCTCGATGAGCTTGTACTTCATGACCCAGTCGATCTCGGTGCCGATGCGGTCCAGTTCCTCGGTCTCGATCGCGTCGAGGGTGCGGCCCCACAGCTCCAGGACCTGCGCGACCGTACCGGTGCGGATGCCCCGGCGGTCGCAGAAGTCCACGGCCTTGTCGAAGTACTCGCGCTGCACCTCCAGCGCGGAGGCCTCCCGCCCGCTGGCCAGGCGCACCTTGCGCCGGCCGGTGATGTCGTGGCTGACCTCGCGGATCGCCCGGATCGGGTTCTCCAGCGTGAGGTCGCGCATGACGGTGCCCGCCTCGATCATGCGCAGCACCAGGTCGGTGGCGCCGACCTTGAGCAGCATGGTCGTCTCGGACATGTTCGAGTCGCCGACGATGACGTGCAGCCTGCGGTAACGCTCGGCGTCCGCGTGCGGTTCGTCGCGAGTGTTGATGATGGGACGGGAGCGGGTCGTCGCCGAGGAGACGCCCTCCCAGATGTGCTCCGCGCGCTGGCTGACGCAGTACACCGCGCCGCGCGGGGTCTGCAGCACCTTGCCCGCGCCGCACAGCAGCTGCCTGGTCACCAGGAAGGGGATGAGAATGTCCGCGAGCCGGGAGAACTCCCCGTGCCGCGCCACCAGATAGTTCTCGTGGCAACCGTAGGAGTTGCCCGCCGAGTCGGTGTTGTTCTTGAAGAGGTAGACGTCGCCCGCGATTCCCTCCTCGTGCAGGCGTCGTTCCGCGTCCACCAGGAGTCCTTCGAGAATGCGCTCGCCGGCCTTGTCGTGGGTGACCAGTTCGGTCACGTTGTCACATTCGGGTGTCGCGTATTCCGGATGTGAGCCCACGTCGAGATAGAGCCGGGCGCCGTTTCGCAGAAAGACATTGCTGCTACGGCCCCATGACACGACACGGCGGAAGAGGTACCGCGCCACCTCGTCAGGAGACAGGCGGCGCTGTCCCCTGAACGTGCACGTGACGCCGTACTCGTTCTCCAGCCCGAAAATGCGGCGGTCCATGAGTGAACATTACGCCCGATCCCCTGAGCTGAAACGGGGTTCGGCAGCACGATTTGGATCAGTTTCCGATGAAGCCGCAACGACCGCGCCTCGCGCGGGAGCTGCGAGGACCCGTCCGGTGGCGCACAGGACCAGCAGGGACACGGCTCCCGCCGCGCCCGGCAGCACGAAGCCCCACAGCGTGCCACCGGCCTGGACCACCGGCCCCGCCAGGCCCGTTCCGACCGAGGCGCCCACCGTGAACGTCGTCACGAGCCAGGAGAAGGCCTCGGTGACGGTTCCGGTCGGCGCGTGCCGGTCGACGATGATGAACGCACAGGCGATGCAGGGGGCCAGGAAGATCCCGGAGACCACGCTGAGCAGCACCATGGCGACCGCGCCGGGCATCAGCACCAGCGGCAGGTAACACACCGCCAGAAGCGCCACCAGCACACGCAGTCGCCGTTCGGGCGCACCGGCCCACTGGCGGGCGCCGTACACCGTGCCGCCTGCCAGCGCTCCGAGACCGAGGCCGGCCATCAGCCAGCCGTAGACCGCGTCACCGCCGTGACCGTCGGCGTACGACACCGAGGCGACCGTGATGGAGCCCAGCGCGATGCCGACGAACAGGAAGGCGGCCAGCAGGGCCAGCAGGCCGGGCGAGCGCAGGGCGCCCAGCCAGTGCGCCTCGCGCGGGGCCGAGCGCCACGCGCGCGAGGGCGGCGAGAGGACCACGGAGAGCGCGCCCAGCACGCCCAGCAGGTTCAGCACGAGCAGGGCGGCGCGCTCGTCCCACACGGCGACGCACAGGGTCACCAGCAGCGGCCCGACCGTGAACATGATCTCCTGCGCGACCGCGTCCATGGCGTACGCGGTGTGCACCTGCTCCTCGCGCCGGAGCACGGACGGCCACAGGGCCCGCAGGCCGCCCTCGAGGGGCGGGGTGAACAGTCCGGACGCCGCGACGGCCGCGTAGGCGAGCGGGAGCGGATCGGTGCCGCGGAGGGCGAAGGCCGACATGGCGAGCGCCGCGAGGACCGCTGCGGGCAGTTGCACACGCGGCTGGCCGTACAGGTCCACGAGCCGGCCCAGCACCGGCTGGCCGACGGCGTTGGCGACGCCGTACACGGCCGCGAGGGCGCCCGCGAGGCTGTAGGTGCCGCCCTCGGCACGCACGTACAGCACCAGGGCGATCGCGGCGGTGGCGTTGGGCAGCCGGCCCACCAGAGTGCCGGTGAGGAGTCGCAGCGCGTGTCGCGCGCGCAGGATCTCCAGGTACCCCGTGGCCATGTCCTGCCCTCCAGTGGCTCGTCCAGGACCCTCGACGACCCTCGTGTTACGTATAACGTCTCCTCTCATACGTACCATGTGCGCTGTTCGCCCGTCCAGGCGAACGACCGGAAGACGAAGGAGCACGCCCGCGGTGGCACGCAGCAGCACGCGCCCGACCAGCCGTGACGTCGCCCAGGCGGCCGGAGTCTCCCAGGCCGCCGTCTCGCTCGTCCTGGGCGACAAGTGGCGCGGCCGGGTCTCGGAGGCCACCGCCGAACGCGTCCGGGAAGCCGCTCGCGACCTCGGCTACCGCCCCAATCTCGCCGCCCGCAACCTCCGCCTCGGCCGCACCCGCACCGTCCTGCTCGTCGTCCCCGCCCTGACCACGGAGTTCTTCGCCGGCGTCTACACCGGCGCCGCCCGCGTCGCCGCGGCACACGGCTTCGGCATGGTGCTCTACCCCTCCCCCGAGGGTGTCGGCCCCGCCCGCGACCCCTTCGCCTCCGCACAGGCCGCCCTGGACGGCGTCATCGCCTCCTCCATGGCAGCCGACGCCCTCACGGCGATCCGCGGCGACCAGCTGCCCCTCGTCATGCTCGACAGCGACCCCGAGGGCAGCCTGGGCGCCGCCACCGTGAACCTGGACATCGCCGACGGCGTCCGCCAGGTCGCCGCACACCTGCTGGGCCTCGGCCACCGCCGCGTACTGCACCTCGCCGCCGACGTCCCCTCCTGGACCTTCGAGGTACGCGCACGGGAGCTGGCCGCGCGCCTGGCCGCGGTCCCCGGGACCGAGGTCCGCACGGCGGCCGCCCCCATCTCGATCGACGGCGCCCTGGCCGCCACCGAGACGGCCTTCACCGCGCCCGGCCCCCGCCCGACGGCGGTCGTCTGCGACGACGACAAGCTCGCCGCCGGCGCCTACAAGGCGCTGCGCCGCCTCGGCCTGCGCGTCCCCGAGGACGTCTCCGTCACCGGCCTGGACGACCTCGCCCTAGCCACCGCGCTCGATCCGGAGCTGACGACCGTACGACTGGACGCCGAGCTGTTCGGCGAACGCGGCATGCACGCCCTCCTGGCCGTCCTGGAGGGCCGGGAACCGGACCGCGAGGACATCCCGGTGGAACTGGTCGTCCGGGGCTCCACAGCACCGCCGCGCGCGGCCTGAACCTCCTGTGCCCCGGCCGGAGGAACCGGCCGGGGCACAGGAGATGCGGGACGAGGTGACGGGCTACTCCTCCTCGGAGCTCTCCGCCTCGGTGGCCGCGCCGTCCACCTCCAGCAGACGGGCCAGCTGACGGCCGACGATGCGCTTGAACTTGCGCTTCTGCGGGCGTGTACGGTCCAGCACCGCGACTTCCAGGCGCTCGGCCGGGATCTCCCGCTCACTGCCGTTGGTGTCCCGGGACAGGGCCTGCACGGCCAGCTTGAGCCCCTCCGCCAGGCTCATGCCGTCCCGGTGCCGCTGGTCCAGGAAGCTGCTGATCTGCTCGGCGTTGCCGCCCACCGCGACCGAGCCGTGCTCGTCCACGATGGAACCGTCGTGCGGCAGCCGGTAGATCTGGTCGCCCTCGGGGGTCTCCCCCACCTCGGCCACCACCAGCTCCACCTCGTACGGCTTCTCGGCCGCGGAGGAGAAGATCGTGCCCAGCGTCTGGGCGTAGACGTTCGCCAGGCCCCGGGCGGTCACATCGTCACGGTCGTAGGTGTAGCCCCGCAGGTCGGCGTAGCGGACACCGCCGATGCGCAGGTTCTCGTACTCGTTGTACTTGCCGGCGGCCGCGAAGCCGATCCGGTCGTAGATCTCGCTGAACTTGTGCAGCGCGCGGGACGGGTTCTCGCCGACGAACACGATGCCGTCGGCGTACTGCAGCACGACCAGGCTGCGGCCGCGGGCGATGCCCTTGCGGGCGTACTCGGCCCGGTCGGCCATGGCCTGCTGGGGTGAGACATAGAACGGCGTCGACACCGGTTATCCGTCCCTTTCTGTCATGGTCACTGGATCACCTTGATAAGAACCGGGCCCGCACTCAGAGCAGGGCGGCCTTGGGGCCGTCCGGCTCCTGGAGGCGGCCCTGGAGCACCGCGCGGGACAGCTCGGAGGACTCCTCCTCCGTGAGCCGGCGGAAGCCGTCCTCAGTGATCACGGTGATGATCGGGTAGATCCGGCGGGCGACATCGGGACCACCGGTCGCCGAGTCGTCGTCTGCCGCGTCGTAGAGGGCCTGGACCACCAGCGTGGTGGCCTCCTCCTCGGTCAGGTCGCCACGGAACAGCTTCTTCATCGCCCCACGCGCGAAGACCGAGCCGGAACCCGTCGCCGCGAAGTTGTGCTCCTCGGAACGGCCGCCCGTGACGTCGTAGGAGAAGATGCGGCCCTTCTCCCGGTCCACGTCGTACCCGGCGAAGAGCGGCACGACGGCCAGTCCCTGCATGGCCATGCCGAGGTTGGAACGGATCATCGTCGACAGCCGGTTCGCCTTGCCCTCCAGCGACAGCTGAGCACCCTCGACCTTCTCGAAGTGCTCCAGCTCCAGCTGGAAGAGCTTGACCATCTCCACGGCGAGACCCGCGGTGCCGGCGATACCGACGGCCGAGTACTCGTCCGCCGGGAACACCTTCTCGATGTCCCGCTGGGCGATGACATTGCCCATGGTCGCCCGGCGGTCACCGGCGAGCACGACGCCCCCGGGGAATGTGACGGCGACGATCGTCGTCCCGTGCGGCGCCTCGATCACGCCCCGCGTGGGCGGCAGCTGCCGGTTGCCGGGCAGCATCTCCGGCTGGTGCTCGGAGAGGAAGTCCATGAAAGAGGAGGATCCTGGCGTCAGGAAGGCAGCTGGTAGACGCCCGGTGCCACGAGTATTGGCTTCCACAAGTTTCCTTCCACATAGGCCGCAGTCCGGCGGACAAGCCCGGGACGACTCGCCCGACTTGCCGATGGCCGAATTGCAGTCGAAGCACGGTATGCCACGGACCTTACCCGGCTCGTGGGGGTGATCCACATGCCCGGCCAAAGCCTTTCCCGGTGACGAGGACCGCCCGCGGCCCGGACTTCTCCGGCCGCGAGCAGCGCTCCCTCGACCGCTCGTTGGCCACTCACTATCCCCGCGCCCTCGAACCTTGGATTCGAAGGGAAGGGCGCCTTACTGTCCACCCTTTTGCACGAAGGAGCGTACGAAGTCCTCCGCGTTCTCCTCCAGAACGTCATCGATCTCGTCCAGGACGGAGTCCACGTCGTCGCTCAGCTTCTCGTGCCGCTCCTTGAGGTCCTCCGTAGCCTGCGCGTCCTGCGCCTGCTCCTCGACCTCCTCGGTGGACCGCGTCGCCTTCTGCTGGCCGCCGCCGGTGTCCTTGGTTGCCATAACCCTCACCCCGCTCAGTTCGCCTGCCGATCGGTGATGATCAGACCCTACAAGCCGGGTCCGACATCGGCCCCGCAGTTTCCACAACGTGCGGGGGCCATCTCGATGATTCCCGGGCGGTGGGTTTTCCACCCTGTCCGCCCGGGGCGGTACGGGTACCCGCTGACCGCGCTCAGCCGCCTGACAGGACCCTGACCAGGTCTTCCGCCGTCCGGCAGCGGTCCAGCAGCTCCTTGACGTGATTTCGCGTTCCGCGTAGCGGTTCCAGGGTTGGAACGCGCTGCAGCGAGTCCCGGCCGGGGAGGTCGAAGATCACCGAGTCCCAGGAGGCGGCTGCGACGTCGTCCGCGTACTGCTCCAGGCAGCGGCCGCGGAAGTACGCGCGCGTGTCCTCCGGCGGCTTCGTGCGGGCCCTTTCGACCTCGGTCTCGTCCAGGAGGCGCTTGATGCGTCCGCGGGCCGCCAGGCGGTTGTACAGGCCCTTCTCGGCCCTTACGTCGGCGTACTGGAGGTCGACCAGGTGCAGCCGCGCGGCGTCCCAGTCCAGGTCGTCGCGGCGGCGGTAGCCCTCCATGAGCTCGCGCTTGGCGACCCAGTCCAGCTCGCCGGCGAGGCTCATGGGGTCGTTCTCCAGCCGGGTGAGGGTGTCCTCCCAGCGGCTCAGGACGTCCTTGGTCTGGTCGTCGGCGTCGGCGCCGTACCGCTCCTCGACGTACTTGCGGGCCAGCTCGAAGTACTCCATCTGCAGCTGGACGGCGGTCAGGGTGCGGCCGCTGCGGAGGGTGACCAGGCGCTTCAGCGCGGGGTCGTGGGAGACCTGGTGCAAGGTGCGCACGGGCTGGTCGACCGCCAGGTCCACCGCGATGAACCCGTCCTCGATCATGGAGAGGACCAGGGCGGTCGTGCCCAGCTTGAGGTAGGTGGAGATCTCGGAGAGGTTCGCGTCGCCGATGATGACGTGCAGGCGACGGTACTTCTCCGCGTCCGAGTGCGGCTCGTCGCGGGTGTTGATGATCGGGCGCTTGAGGGTGGTCTCCAGACCGACCTCGACCTCGAAGTAGTCGGCTCGCTGGCTGAGCTGGAAACCGTGCTCGTGGCCGTCCTGGCCGATTCCGACGCGGCCGGCGCCCGCGAAGACCTGACGGGAGACGAAGAAGGGCGTGAGGTGGCGCACGATGTCCGAGAACGGGGTCTCCCGCTTCATCAGGTAGTTCTCGTGCGTGCCGTAGCTGGCGCCCTTGTTGTCGGTGTTGTTCTTGTACAGGTGGATCGGCTGGGCGCCGGGGAGCTGTGCGGCCCGCTCGGCGGCCTCGGCCATGATCCGCTCGCCGGCCTTGTCCCAGAGGACGGCGTCGCGGGGATTGGTGACCTCGGGGGCGCTGTATTCGGGATGGGCGTGGTCGACATAGAGGCGTGCACCGTTGGTGAGGATCACGTTGGCGAGGCCGATGTCCTCGTCGGTGAGCTGACTGGAGTCGGCGGCCTCCCGGGCGAGGTCGAAGCCTCGCGCGTCCCGCAGCGGATTCTCCTCCTCGAAGTCCCAGCGGGCCCGGCGGGCCCGGTGCATCGCGGCCGCGTAGGCGTTGACGATCTGGGACGAGGTGAGCATGGCATTGGCGTTCGGGTGACCGGGGACGGAGATCCCGTACTCCGTCTCGATGCCCATTACTCGCCGTACGGTCATGCGGCCCTCCTTGCCCGGCGGCACCCTCGGTCGTGGGCGCCGCTCAAGTACCGCTGGCGCTCCGGTGCGTGTGCGGTGCCCGTCCCCGCACTGCGCGACTCGGCGGTAGGAACGAGCCTAGAACGCCTTTGCGCTGGTGGGGAGATCATTTGCGTCATTGGCTGCTCCGGTCGTGGCCTGAAAAACGCAACGGCTGCGGGTACCCGGTGAGGGCACCCGCAGCCGCCCCGCCGTTACAGGTACTGACCGGTGTTCGCCACCGTGTCGATGGAGCGTCCGGTGTCCGCGCCCTGCTTTCCGGTGATGAGGGTACGGATGTACACGATCCGCTCGCCCTTCTTTCCGGAGATACGGGCCCAGTCGTCCGGGTTGGTGGTGTTGGGCAGGTCCTCGTTCTCCTTGAACTCGTCCACGCAGGCCTGGAGCAGGTGGGAGACGCGGAGGCCCTTCTGGTTCTTCTCCAGGAAGTCCTTGATCGCCATCTTCTTGGCACGGCCCACGATGTTCTCGATCATGGCGCCCGAGTTGAAGTCCTTGAAGTAGAGGACTTCCTTGTCGCCGTTGGCGTAGGTGACCTCCAGGAAGCGGTTCTCCTCGGACTCGGTGTACATGTGCTCCACGGCCGTCTGGATCATGCTCTGGACGGTGGTGGTCCTGTCGCCGCCGTGTTCGCCGAGGTCGTCCGTGTGCAGCGGGAGACGCTCGGTGAGGTACTTGCCGAAGATGTCCTTGGCCGCCTCCGCGTCGGGACGCTCGATCTTGATCTTCACGTCCAGCCGGCCGGGTCGCAGGATGGCGGGGTCGATCATGTCCTCGCGGTTCGAGGCGCCGATGACGACCACGTTCTGCAGGCCTTCCACGCCGTCGATCTCGGCGAGCAGCTGCGGGACGATGGTGTTCTCCACGTCCGAGCTGACACCGGAGCCCCGGGTGCGGAAGAGCGACTCCATCTCGTCGAAGAAGACGATCACGGGGGTGCCCTCGCTGGCCTTCTCACGTGCACGCTGGAAGACGAGGCGGATCTGCCGCTCGGTCTCGCCGACGTACTTGTTGAGCAGCTCGGGGCCCTTGATGTTCAGGAAGAAGCTCTTGCCGGCGGCCTGGCCGGTGACCTCGGCGACCTTCTTGGCCAGCGAGTTGGCGACGGCCTTGGCGATGAGCGTCTTGCCGCAGCCGGGGGGCCCGTAGAGGAGGACTCCCTTCGGCGGGCGCAGCTCGTGCTCCTTGAACAGGTCGGGATAGAGGTACGGCAGCTCGACCGCGTCACGGATGGCCTCGATCTGGTTGCCGAGGCCGCCGATCTGCTCGTAGCCGATGTCGGGGACCTCTTCGAGGACGAGTTCCTCGACCTCGCTCTTGGGCACGACCTCGTACACATAGCCGGAGCGGGGTTCGAGCAGGAGGGCGTCGCCGGGCCGGATGGTGACGTCCAGCAGCGGCTCGGCGAGCCGTACCACCCGTTCCTCGTCGGTGTGCCCCAGTACGAGGGCGCGCTCGCCGTCCTCGAGGATCTCCTTGAGGGTGACGATGTCGCCGACGCGCTCGTACTCCATGGCCTCGACCACGTTGAGCGCTTCGTTGAGCATGACTTCCTGGCCGCGCCGCAGATCTTCCAGCTCGACACTGGGGCTGACGTTCACCCGGAGCTTGCGGCCGCCGGTGAAGATGTCGGCGGTACCGTCCTCGTTCGCCACGAGGAAGACTCCGAAGCCGGCCGGCGGCTGGGCGAGCCGGTCGACCTCTTCCTTGAGGGCCACGATCTGGTCGCGGGCCTCGCGGAGCGTGTTGGCCAGTCGTTCGTTCTGCGCGGACACGCCGGCCAGATTGGTCTGCAGCTCGACGATCCGCTCTTCGAGAATCCTCGTGTGTCGCGGAGAGTCGGCGAGCTTACGTCGCAGGACGGCGATCTCCTGCTCAAGGTAGGCGATCTGCCCGGCCGGGTCGTCGGACCCTCGTCCCGGGCGGATGCCGCGGTTCATGTCGTCGTCGTGGGCTGCCACGGTCCTCACCTCCTCCAAGGGGAGCTGGACGCTTCCAGACCCTACCTGGGTGGGTGTCGATTGAAACCCCTAGATCACAAAGACTGTCAAGGTGTGTCGTCGGTCACCCGGTGCGCTCTCCCTCGCACGGAGGGAATACCCACTCAACGTGAGGTGGAAGCAGCTTGTTCCGTGCGCGGTGCGGCCAAAACCCTTCGCTACTGGCCGGAGTTGCCCGCTGCGAGCCCGATCGACCGATACGGGCGCAGCCCGCGGAGCGCTCGTACGATCATCACGCAGAGCGACGGTGCGGGCGGGCGGTGTCACCTCCGGTCCGGCCTGAAGTCGTCGGACCCGGGGCCGGGGTGCCCCTCTCCTGGTCGGGCGCTCGTACCCGGGGGGCCGGGGTGGAAACCCGGAACCGGGGAACACGGCCGGAAACCGGGCGGAGGTAGGGTCGGGTGTGTTCAACAGCCGCTGGAGCGGACCCGGCTGGCCCTCGCGGCGCCGGGGCCGCCCGGCGAACCGACGGCAGGAGAGATGACCGTGCAGCAGGAGGCCCCGGGGGGCGAGGCGCTGGAGGTCTGGATCGACCAGGACCTGTGTACCGGCGACGGGATCTGCGCCCAGTACGCCCCCGAGGTGTTCGAGCTGGACATCGACGGGCTGGCCTATGTGAAGGGCGCGCAGGACGTGCTGCTCCAGGACCCGGGGGCGACCACGCCGGTGCCCCTGCCACTGCTCACGGACGTGGTGGACTCGGCGAAGGAGTGTCCCGGCGAGTGCATCCATGTGCGCCGGGTTTCGGACAAGGTCGAGGTGTACGGGCCCGAGGCGGACTGAGTCCGGTTCAGACGCTGTGGGCCCCGGCCGGAGTGGAGCGGACGAAGGCGCTGCCCTTCCACTGCCACTTGGCCGGGGTCTTCATGTCGGGGCAGCAACTGGGCACGGCGTCCGAGGAGTAGCCGAGCAGGGTTGCGGCGATCACCCGCGCGTGGAGGGTGAAGTCGGTGACGGTGAGCCGGTCCTTGGGGTCCACGAGGGTGGCGACCACGCGGGCCTTGCCGCCGTCCGCGGAGCGGGTGAGGACGTAGACCCCGTCCGGCGGGGTGCCCATGGCGGCGTCGCAGTGCACCACCGCGACGGTTTCCGGCCTGCCGTCGCCGTCCAGGTCACCGGTGGCCTTCTTCACGACCACCGCCTTCACGGGTCCGCACTCCAGCGGGAAGACCACGCCGGCCGTGCTGGGCGGAGCGGCGGCCGCGGGGGCGGACTTGGTCTGCGGCCCGCTGTGGGACTGGGCGGCCGTGGCCGATCCGGGCTGGACGACGGAGGAGAGGGCCACGACGCCGGCGACAGCGGTGGCGGTGGCGAGCCAGTGGATGGGCCGGGTCTGGGTGTGGGCGAGCTCCGGAACGGCGGATTGCTGCACTAGGAGTGTCTCCTGTGAGGGCTGTGCCGGTGGGGTGGCCAGCATGGTGCCACACGTCACAGTGCGGGGGAACGGCGGGGTCCGGGATTCCCGCAGGCCGCACACCCGCGCGCGTGGGGACCGGACGGGGCGCAGGGGTCGCGGGAGCCCTCCTGCGCTGTCAACGAAGGGGCGCCGTGGCCGAGTTCCCGTCAGTCGGTGGGGAACTCGGCCACGGCGCCCTCGCGTTGTACGCGCGCGTCGCCGGTCAGCGGCCGGCGCCGCCGTCGGCGTTGGGTCCGGCGTAGTCGTCGCCGTAGGCGCCCTTGGCGGGGCGGCGGCGACGCATGGGCGGCTCGACGCCGTCCGCGAGGCGGCGGGCGGTGAGCAGGAAGCCGGTGTGGCCGATCATCCGGTGGTCGGGGCGGACGGCCAGGCCCTCGATGTGCCAGTTGCGGATCATGGTCTCCCAGGCGGTCGGCTCGTTGAAGCAGCCGATCTCCCGGATGGACTCCACGGTCCGGGCGAGCTGGGTGGTGGTGGCCACGTAGCAGCACAGGATGCCGCCCGGGACGAGCGCCTTGGAGACGGCCTCCAGGCACTCCCAGGGGGCGAGCATGTCGAGGATGACGCGGTCGACGTCGGTGTCGGACAGGTTGTCCTGGAGGTCGCCGACGGTGAGCTGCCAGGCGGGGTGCGGGCCGCCGAAGTAGCGCTCCACGTTCTGCTGGGCGATCTCGGCGAAGTCCTCGCGGCGCTCGTAGGAGTGCAGCATGCCCTGGTCGCCGATGGCCCGCAGCAGGAAGCTGCTGAGCGAGCCCGAGCCGACGCCGGCTTCGACGACGCGTGCGCCGGGGAAGATGTCGGCGAAGGCGAGGATCTGCCCCGCGTCCTTGGGGTAGACGACGGCTGCCCCGCGGGGCATGGACAGGACGTAGTCGGGGAGCAGGGGGCGCAGCGCGAGGTAGGCCACGTTGCCGGTGGTGCGGACAACGCTGCCCTCGGGAGCGCCGATCAGTTCGTCGTGCGGGAAGGAGCCCTTGTGGGTGTGGAAGTTCTTCCCGGCTTCGAGCGTGAACGTGTAGTGGCGGCCCTTGGGGTCGGTCAGCTGTACCTGGTCCCCGACCTTGAAGGGCCCGCGCCTGCGGGCGGCACCGGTCGGTTCGGACATGTGAACAGCCTACCGGCCTTTGCCGGGGCCGCCGACCACTACGGCGTGGGCCTGGCCATGGCCTTGACGAAGGCGCGCTCGACGTCCGCGGCGGACAGGACGCCGTAGATCTCGCCGGTCTGCTCGACGACCAGGTACTCGGTGGCCGGGGCGGCGCGCAGGGCGTCCAGCAGTTCCTCGCCCGCCAGCTCGGCGGAGACGCGCATGCCGTCGGTCAGGTCCTGGGCGAGGCCGCTGACGGCCACCCAGGGCCGGCGGTGTTCGGGTACGCCGACGATGGCGGCCTCGCGGACGAGGGAGAGGGGGTGGCCGTCGGCGTCGACGACGACCAGGGCGCGGGCACCGGCGGCGTTGGCGCGGCGCAGGGCCTCGGAGAGCGGGGTGTCGGTCTCGACGGGTACGGCCCGCCGGGTGAGGTTGCGGGCCCGCAGCTCGGGGAGGTGTTCGCGCAGCCGGGCCATGCGCAGGCTGTTGCCGGCGCCGGTCCAGATGATCGCGGCGAGGATGGCGGCGAGCAGGGCGTCGGTGACGGTGTCCATGCCGCCCGTGTCCTCGCCGCCGCCTCCGAGGGCACCGGACTGGTTGAGCAGTGGCAGGCCGATCAGGACGCAGACGGCGAGGGCGCGGCCGACCCAGGCGGCGGCGACGGTGCCGGTCATCGGCTTGCCGGAGATCTTCCAGACGACGGCGCGGAGCATGCGGCCGCCGTCGAGGGGCAGGCCGGGCAGGAGGTTGAAGATCGCCACGATGAGGTTGGAGGCCATCAGTCCGGCCAGCAGCACGCCGGGGACGGTGCCGGGCTCGACGGGCTTCATCGCGAGGTAGAACAGGCCGGCGAGGAGGAGGGAGAGCAGCGGTCCGACGAAGGCCAGGACGAATTCCCGGCCGGGGGTCTCGGCCTCCTTCTCGATCTCGGAGACACCGCCGAAGAACTGCAGCTGGATGCGGCGGACCGGGAGCTTGAAGCGGATCGCGGCGACCGTGTGGGCCAGTTCGTGGACCAGGACGGAGGCGTAGAAGGCGACCGCGAAGAAGAGGGACACCAGGTAGCGGGCGGCGCCCAGCTCGGGCAGCACGCGGTCGAGCTGGCCGCCGAAGACCCAGGTGATCAGGGCCGCGACGAGGAACCAGCTCGGCGCCACGTACACCGGTACGCCGAAGGGGCGGCCCATGAGGATGCCACCGCCGGGTTCCTTGGGCCGCGGCTGGGGCGGCTCGCCCTTGGCGATGCCGGAGTGCGCGAGGGAACGGTGCTCGGAGTGGTCGGGGTGCGGGGCGGCGCCGGGGGCTCGGTCGTCGGCGCCTTCGGTGCCGTGCGCGTCGGTGGGGCCGGGCTCCGGGCGGGGTGCGGCGGCTCGGGATTCCTCGTCACCGTCCGGGGCCCGGTCCGCGCGAGACGGGTCCTGCGGGGGCGCCGGCTGTTCGTGGCGTTCGGACTCGGGCCCGGGGTGGTCGGTGGGTCCGGTCGCCGGGGCCGTAGGACCTGCGGGATGCTCGGCCGGCTCGTCGTTGCCGGACCGCGGCTGCCCGCTCCCGCCGCTCACGTCCACGGTGTCCCCTCGTTCGAAGCGTCTCCCGCACCTGCCGGGCGGAAGGGTCTCTGTCGATGGTATGCGGCCGTGGTGGCACGTTCCGCCCCGGCACCCCTTGTGTTTGCCCCGTGGTCGCCCGGCCGACGCGGGCGGCGACCGGGTCGCTGTCAGTGGTGGGCCGTAAGGTCTGTGGGCATGGACAGCAGCATCGAGGAGGCGGGGGCCGGGCCCGGCGGCGCGGAGGCCCTGCCGGGCGCGGCCGAGCTGACGGGCCCGGCCGTCCCGTCACAGCCCACGCCGCCCACGCCGCCCACGTCAGCCGGGGCGACGGGCCCCTCGATCGCCATAGCCGCCGGTGGGGAACGTGCCGCCACGGCGCCGGCCTCCCTGTCCCCCTCTCGGGCCAGTGACTTCATGCAGTGTCCGTTGCTGTACCGGTTCCGGGTGATCGACCGGCTGCCGGAGAAGCCGAGCGAGGCCGCGACCCGGGGGACGCTCGTGCACGCCGTGCTGGAGCGGCTGTTCGACGCGCCGGCCGGGGAGCGGACCGCGCCGCGGGCCAAGGGGCTGATCCCGGGGCAGTGGGACCGGCTGCGGGAGAGCCGCCCGGAGGTGACCGAGCTGTTCGCCGACGATCCGGACGGCGAGCGGCTGGCCCGCTGGCTGGAGGAGGCCGAGCGGCTCGTGGAGCGCTGGTTCACGCTGGAGGACCCCACGCGGCTGGAGCCGGCCGAGCGGGAGCTGTTCGTCGAGACCGAGCTGGAGACGGGGCTGCGGCTGCGCGGGATCATCGACCGGGTGGACGTGGCGCCGACCGGCGAGGTGCGGATCGTCGACTACAAGACCGGGAAGGCGCCGCGGCCGGAGTACGCCGAGGGCGCCCTGTTCCAGATGAAGTTCTACGCCCTCGTCGTGTGGCGGCTGAAGCGGGTGGTCCCGCGCCGGCTCCAGCTGGTCTACCTCGGCAGCGGGGACGTGCTGACGTACGACCCGGTCCTCGCCGATCTGGAGCGGGTGGAGCGGAAGTTGCACGCGCTGTGGGAGGCCATCGGGCAGGCCACGCGGACGGGGGTCTGGCGGCCCCGGCCGACCAAGCTGTGCGGCTGGTGCGACCACCAGGCGCACTGCCCCGAGTTCGGCGGCACTCCCCCGCCCTATCCGCTGCCGGTCAGCGCGCCCGGGTCCGGCGCCGGGTGAGCCGGGCACCGGGTGCGGAACCCCGGCGGCGCACCGCGGGACACGCGCAGGGCAGAATGGGGCCGGCCTAGCGAAGGAGTGTCACGTGGCCATCCGCGTCCTACTGGTCGACGACCAGCCGCTGCTGCGTACCGGTTTCCGCATGATCCTGGAGGCCGAGCAGGACATCGCGGTCGTCGGCGAGGCCGGTGACGGCCTGCAGGCCCTCGACCAGGTACGGGCCATGCAGCCGGACGTCGTGCTGATGGACATCCGGATGCCCCGGATGGACGGGGTCGAAGCCACCCGGCAGATCACCGGTCCCGGGCGGGACGGTCCGGCCAAGGTGCTCGTGCTGACGACGTTCGACCTCGACGAGTACGTGGTGGAGGCGCTGCGGGCCGGAGCCAGCGGCTTCCTGCTGAAGGACGCGCCCGCCAACGAGCTGGTGCAGGCGATCCGGGTCGTCGCGGGCGGTGAGGCCATGCTCGCGCCGAGCATCACCCGCCGTCTGCTGGACAAGTACGCCACGCACCTGCCCTCCGGCGAGGAACCGGTGCCGGACACCCTGCACACCCTCACCGACCGTGAGGTGGAGGTGCTGAAGCTGGTGGCGCGCGGGCTGTCCAACGCCGAGATCGCGGCCGACCTGTTCGTCAGCGAGACGACGGTGAAGACCCATGTGGGGCATGTGCTCACCAAACTGGGCCTGCGGGACCGCGTGCAGGCAGCGGTGTACGCGTACGAGAGCGGCCTGGTGCGCCCCGGCGCGCAGTAGACCGGCGCGGTAGGACCGTACGACGGCGAAGGGCGCCCCTCCCGCCTGGAGAGGGGCGCCCTTCGCCGTGACCGGCGTCAGCTCTTGCTGAGTTCCCAGAACCGGAACACCGTCGAGGCGTCCAGGCAGTACTCCAGGCCGTAGACGCCGTCGCGGGCCACCGCGTACTGCTTGGCCTGCCAGACCGGCAGGACGGGCAGTTCGGCGGCGACGATGTTCTGCAGCCGGCCGAACTCCTTGTCGGTGGCGCCACGGTCGCTCTGCGCGGCCGTGCCGGGGATGAGGGAGCCGGTGATGGTGCGGTTGCTGTAGTTGTTGCCCAGCACGTTGCCCTTGCCGAAGAAGGGTGCCGTGAAGTTGTCGGCGTCCGGGTAGTCGGGCACCCAGCCCTTGACGTAGACGCCGTACCGGCCCTTGGCGATGTCCTTCTCGTACTGGTCGTAGGCGACCGACTGCACGTCGGCCTCGAACAGTCCGCTGGCGTTGAGCTGGCCGGCGATGGCCTTCAGCTCCTGCTCGGTGGCGGGGCCGTAGCGGGACGGCGTGGACCACAGCGTGAGCTTGACCTTGCCGGTGATGCCGTCGGCGCGCAGAGCGGCGGCGGCCTTGTCACGGGAGGGGCGGGCGCCGTAGGTGTCGAAGAAGGCGGTGTTGTGGCCCGCGATGCCCGCCGGGATGATCGAGTACAGCGGGGTGGCGGTGCCCTGGTAGACGTCCTTGATCAGGGCGTCGCGGTCGATGAGGTAGGCCATGGCCTTGCGGACGCCGAGCTTGCCGGCGACCGGGTCCTTCATGTTGAAGACCAGGTGCTGGACCTCGGCGCTGCTGCCCTCGATGACGTCGACGCCCTTGCTGTCGTCCTGCCGGTCGAGGTCGGCGAGGTCCGTGGCGGCCAGGCCTCGGTAGGCGATGTCGATGTCGCCGTCGAGAAGGGACTGCTTCAGGGCGGTGCGGTCGCCGTGGAAGAACTTGAGGGTGACGCCGGAGTTGTTGACCTCGGCGGTGCCCTTGTAGTTGCCGTTGACCGAGAATTCCGCCTGGTCCTCGTCAAAGGAGTCCAGCTGGTAGGGGCCGGAGCCGACGGCCTTGTGGTCGGTGCGCAGAGCGCCCGCGTCGTACTGGCGGTGGTCCACGATCGAGCCGGCACCGGAGGCGATCTTGCTGGGGAAGGTGGCGTCGGGGACCTTCAGCCGGAAGACGACCGTCTTGGCGTCCGGTGTCTCGACCGTGCCCAGCATCGGGAACATGATCGCGGGACCGGCGGAGTCGTCGATCTTCATCATGCGGTCGAAGGAGAACTTCACGTCCTTCGAGGTGAGGGCGTCACCGTTGCTGAACTTCAGGCCGTCCTTCAGCTCGCACTTGTAGACCATGGCCCGGGTGTCGGTGAAGGTGCACTGCTTCGCCAGTTCGGGTGCGGGTTCGGTCGCTCCCTTGGGGAAGCTGAGCAGCGACTGGAAGACGTTGTTGAACAACAGCCAGGAGCCGGGGTCATAGCCGGATGCCGGGTCCGTGGCGAGGACGTCGTCGGACATCCCCATCACCACGGAGGAGCCGGTTCCCCCGGAACCACCGGTCTCCGAGCCGCAGCCGGTCAACAGGCCGGAGGCCAGCCCCGCCACGATGGGCAGGACTGGCCACTGGTTGCGCATGTTCACTTGAAGTGTGCCTTGTCGTCGGTTCGTCAGCCGGGGCCGCCGTCCTGGCCCCGGGTCCCGGGGCAGCCGTCCCTGGCCCCCGGGTGGGGGGTGCCTCCGGGCCTTGTCGGCGACGCGGCCCTGGTCCCCCCGGAGAGCCGTCAGCCGCTCACACCGCGGCCGAGCTCCCACAGCTGGAGCGTAGAGGAGGAGTTGAGGGCGTAGGCGACGCCCGTGACGTCGTCGCGCGCGGCGACGTACTGCTTGCCCTGCCACAGCGGCAGGACGGGGACGTCCTCGGCGACGGTGTCCTGGATCTCCGTCAGGCTGTTGGCGGCGCCGAGCCGGTCGGCCTCGCGGCGGGACTGCGGGATCAGGGTGTGCTGGATCCCGGTGTTGGTGTACGGGGAGCCGAGGAAGTTGTCCTTGTCGAGGAAGGGCGCGAGGAAGTTGTCGGCGTCCGGGAAGTCGGGGAACCAGCCCATGCCGTAGACGTCGTACTGGCCCTTCCGCTCGGCGGGGCGGAAGGCTGCCCAGGGGTGACCCTGGATGGAGACGTCGAACAGGCCGCTGTTGTTGAGCTGCTTCTGCAGGATCTCGAACTCCTGCTTGGTGGCCGACCCGTAGTGGTCGGTCGTGTAGTGCAGGGTCAGCTTCACCGGGGTGGTGATGCCGGCCTTGTCGAGCAGGCCCTTGGCCTTGTCGACGCTGGGGTTGCCGTACTTGTTGAAGAACGAGTTGGAGTGGCCGGTGAGGGTCGCCGGGACCAGCGAGTACAGCGGCTCGGCCTGGGTGCCGTAGACCTTGGAGACCAGTTCGCCGCGGTTGATGACCTGGGCCATGGCCTGGCGTACGGCCTTGGACTTCACGCTCGGCGCGTCGGTGTTGAAGGCCAGGTAGCGGATCTCCAGGCCCGGCATGTCGACGAGGTCGACCTTGCTGTCGGAGCCGGCGTCCAGCTTCTGGATCTGCGCGGGCGACATGGTGCGGGTCATGACGTCGATGTCACCCTTGTCGATCGCGGTGCCCATGGCGTCCGCGTCGCTGTAGGCCCGCAGTACGACCTTGTCGTTGTTCACCGTCACGCTGCCCTTGTACGAGGGGTTCTTGGTGAAGGTGGCGCTGACGATCGCGTTGTCCTGGACGTCGGCCGAGAAGGTGTAGGGGCCGGAGCCGTCCACCTCGAAACCGTCGCGCAGCTTGTCCTTCTGGTAGTCCTTCGGGTTGATGATGCCCGCGACCGGGGTGGACAGCTTGTACGGGAAGGTGGCGTCGGCCGTCTTGAGGTGGAAGACGACCTCGCGATCACCCTGCGTCTCGATGGTGTCGATGGTGTTCAGCAGGGCGGAGACACCGCTGTCGGCGTTGATGCGCAGCGCACGCTCGATGGAGTACTTGACGTCGCCCGCGGTCACCGGGTCACCGCTCGCGAACTTCAGGCCCGGACGCAGCTTGCAGGCGTAGCGCTCGCTGCCGCTGTCGGTGAAGGTGCAGCTCTCGGCAGCGTCCGGGGCGGGTACGCCCTCTCCCTTGGGCTGGGCCATCAGGGTCTGCACGCTCTGGCGCAGGATGTTCCAGGTGCCGACGTCGTAGGCGTAGGCCGGGTCGAGGGGCGCCGGGGCGTCCGTGGTGGCGGTGAACCGGTCCGTGGTGCCGACGACGATGGCGTCGCCGCCCTTGCTCCCGCTGTCGGATCCGCCGCATGCGGCGAGAACCGGGGTGAGCAGGCCGGCCACCGCCGGCAGCACCAAAGTCTTGCGGTTCATGCGGGAGTTTCTCCAGAGCTGTTCGAGTCCGTGTACCCGACATGCATGGGTGGTGCGGCGGATCACGGGGGGTTGCGGCGATGTTCTCGCGATGAGATTAGTCCGCGCCCGCAGGGGGGTTCACGGCCGCGCGAGTTGACCCCCCATCACGCAGTGGAACCAGGCGCGGACACACCGAAAACCCGACAGCGGCAGGATTAGTGCAGCTTCCCATCAATCGGGACACATGGACCCGGTGAGCGTGGCCGAACCGGGTCGATCAGCACAGTTGGCCGACGCTGTCGAGACCTGCGGGCGTGGGGAACGTCACACTCCCAACTGTGTGGGGAGTCAGTGGAATTCCGGTCGGATGACCGGCTCGGAATTCCACCTGGGTGTACTTCCCCGGAAATTTGTCCAACGCGCCAATGGACTTCGTACGCTCGGTGAACGGCTAGCGCATTTCCGTCATCAGGGCGTGCAGAAATGTCAGGTCGACGTCTTCCAGCGAGGTGACCACGGTGCGCCCGTCGGCCGGCGTGATGGGGGCGATGGAGGGTACGGCGACCACGCGGCAGCCCGCGGCCTCGGCGGCGGCGACGCCGGTCGCGGTGTCCTCGACGACGGCGCATCTGGCCGGGTCCGCGCCGAGCTTGGCGGCGGCGAGCAGATAGGGGTCCGGGAAGGGCTTGGTGCGCGAGACCTCGTCGCCGGCGATGGACAGGTCGAAGTGCTGCGGGCCCAGCACGGTCAGCACGCGGTCGATGATGCGCCGGTGGGAGGCGGAGACCAGGGCGGTGGGGATGGCGTGCTCATGGAGTTCGGCGAGCAGCCGGGCGGCTCCGGGCATCAGCGGCAGGGCATGGCCGATGCGGTCCTCGAAGCCGTCGTTGAGCAGCACCGAGAGTTCGGCGAGCGTGATGTCGGCGCCGGTGGCCTCGATGAGGAAGCCGGCGCTGCGGGTCATGGGGCCGCCGACCACGACGTGCCGCCAGGAGTCGTCCAGGGTGTGGCCGAGGCGGGCGAAGATCTCGACCTCGACGTCCCACCAGAAGCCCTCGGTGTCCACCAGGGTGCCGTCCATGTCGAGGAGCACCGCCTGCAGGGCGGAGCCTTCGGCCGTACAGGTTCCGAGCGCGGGGACCGTGCTGGTCATCCGGGCGCACCTCCTTGAGGGACGGTCAGGCCGGTTCCCGCGCGGGGAACCGGCCTGCAGTGGACCGACTAGTGTACGTCTCCGGCGCCCGGAGCGCCTCGTTTATCACTCGGGTGGAGGGGGTACCCCTGTCGCACCCCCCGGCGTGGGCCAGGAGGCCCTTGGGTATGCGCCGCCCCCTGTCCGGGTCAGCGGGCGTTGAAGTACTTCGCCTCGGGGTGGTGGATCACGATGGCGTCCGTGGACTGCTCGGGGTGCAGCTGGAACTCCTCGGACAGGTGCACGCCGATCCGCTCGGGCTTGAGCAGTTCGGCGATCTTCGCGCGGTCCTCCAGGTCGGGGCAGGCGCCGTAGCCCAGGGAGAAGCGGGCGCCCCGGTACTTGAGGGCGAACATGTCCTCGATGCCGGCCGGGTCCTCGCCGGCGAAGCCGAGTTCGGCGCGGACGCGGGCGTGCCAGTACTCGGCGAGTGCCTCGGCCAACTGGACGGACAGGCCGTGCAGTTCGAGGTAGTCGCGGTAGGCGTTGGCCTCGAAGAGCTTGGCGGTCTCCTCGCCGATGCGCGAGCCGACGGTGACGACCTGGAAGCCGACCACGTCCGTCTCCCCCGACTCCTCCGGGCGGAAGAAGTCGGCCAGGCACAGGCGGCGGCCGCGGCGCTGGCGCGGGAAGGTGAAGCGGGTACGCTCGTTGCCCTGCTCGTCCAGGATGATCAGGTCGTCGTCCTTGGACACGCAGGGGAAGTAGCCGTAGACGACGGCCGCTTCGAGCAGGTTGTCGGTCTGCAGCCGGTCCAGCAGACCGCGCAGCCGGGGACGGCCCTCGGTCTCGGCCAGCTCCTCGTAGGTCGGTCCCTCGCCGGTGCGGGCCTGCTTGAGCCCCCACTGGCCCTTGAACAGCGCGCCCTCGTCCAGCCAGCTCGCGTACTCCTTGAGCTGGATGCCCTTGATGACGCGGGTGTCCCAGAAGGGCGGGGCCGGGACCGGGTTGTCGGTGGCGACGTCGGAGCGGACGTGGCCCTCCTGCGGGCGTTCCTCGACCTCGACGGCGGCGCTGGTACGGACCCGGCGCTGCTTCAGCTCGGGCAGCTTCGCACCCGGCACGCCCCGCTTCACGCCGATGAGGGCGTCCATCAGGCGCAGTCCCTCGAAGGCGTCCCGGGCGTAGCGGACCTCGCCCTGGTAGATCTCGTGCAGGTCCTGTTCCACGTAGGCCCGGGTCAGGGCGGCGCCGCCGAGGATCACCGGGAAGCTGGCGGCGAGGCCGCGCTGGTTCAGCTCCTCCAGGTTCTCCTTCATGATCACCGTGGACTTCACCAGCAGGCCGGACATGCCGATGACGTCGGCCCGGTGCTCCTCGGCCGCCTCCAGGATCGCGGAGACCGGCTGCTTGATGCCGAGGTTGACGACGTTGTAGCCGTTGTTGGACAGGATGATGTCGACCAGGTTCTTGCCGATGTCGTGCACGTCACCGCGCACGGTGGCCAGCACGATCGTGCCCTTGCCCTCGGCGTCCGACTTCTCCATGTGCGGTTCGAGGTAGGCCACGGCGGCCTTCATGACCTCGGCGGACTGGAGGACGAACGGCAGCTGCATCTGGCCGGAGCCGAACAGCTCGCCGACGACCTTCATGCCGTCCAGGAGGGTCTCGTTGACGATGTCCAGGGCGGGGCGCTCGGTGAGGGCCTCCCCCAGATCGGCCTCCAGGCCGTTGCGCTCGCCGTCGATGATGCGGCGCTTGAGGCGCTCGTCCAGCGGCAGCGCGGCCAGCTCCTCGGCCTTGCCGGCCTTCAGGGACTTCGCCGTGGCGCCCTCGAAGAGCTGCATGAGCTTCTGCAGGGGGTCGTAGCCCTCGCGGCGGCGGTCGTGGATCAGGTCGAGGGCCGTCTGGACCTCTTCCTCGCTGAACCGGGCGATCGGCAGGATCTTGGAGGCGTGGACGATCGCCGAGTCCAGGCCCGCCTTGACGCACTCGTCGAGGAAGACGGAGTTGAGCAGGATGCGGGCGGCCGGGTTGAGGCCGAAGGAGATGTTCGACAGGCCGAGGGTGGTCTGCACGGCCGGGTGCCGCTTCTTCAGCTCGCGGATCGCCTCGATGGTGGCGAGGCCGTCCTTGCGGGACTCCTCCTGACCGGTGCAGATGGTGAAGGTCAGGGTGTCGATGAGGATGTCCGACTCGTGGATGCCCCAGTTCCCGGTCAGGTCGTCGATCAGCCGTTCGGCGATCTCGACCTTCTTCTCCGGCGTGCGGGCCTGGCCCTCCTCGTCGATGGTCAGCGCGATCAGCGCGGCGCCGTGCTCCTGGGCCAGCTTGGTGACCTTGGCGAACCGGGAGTCCGGGCCGTCGCCGTCCTCGTAGTTCACCGAGTTGATCACCGCGCGGCCGCCGAGCTTCTCCAGACCCGCCCGGATGACCTCGACCTCGGTGGAGTCCAGGACGATCGGCAGGGTGGAGGCGGTGGCGAAGCGGCCGGCCAGTTCCTCCATGTCCGCCACGCCGTCGCGGCCGACGTAGTCCACGCAGAGGTCGAGCATGTGCGCGCCCTCGCGGATCTGCTCGCGCGCGATCTCCACACAGTCGTCCCAGCGGCCCTCCAGCATGGCCTGGCGGAACTTCTTGGAGCCGTTGGCGTTGGTGCGCTCGCCGATGGCCAGGTAGGAGGTGTCCTGCCGGAAGGGGACCGACTGGTAGAGGGAGGCCGCGCCGGGCTCGGGCTGCGGGTGGCGCTCGGGCGGGGTGAGGTTCCCGACCCGCTCGACGACCTGGCGCAGGTGCTCGGGGGTGGTGCCGCAGCAGCCGCCGATCAGCGAGAGGCCGTAGTCCCGTACGAAGTTCTCCTGGGCCTCCGCCAGACCCTCGGGGCCGAGCGGGAAGTGGGCGCCGTCCTTGGTGAGGATGGGCAGGCCGGCGTTCGGCATGCACAGCAGCGGGATACGGGAGTGCCGGGTGAGATAACGCAGGTGCTCGCTCATCTCGGCGGGGCCGGTCGAGCAGTTCAGGCCGATCATGTCGATGCCGAGCGGCTCCAGCGCGGTGAGCGCGGCGCCGATCTCGGAGCCCAGCAGCATGGTGCCGGTGGTCTCGAACGCCATCGACACCAGCAGCGGGACCTCGATGCCGAGGTTCTCCATGGCGCGACGCGCACCCAGGACGGACGCCTTGGTCTGCAGCAGGTCCTGCGTGGTCTCGACGATCAGGGCGTCGGCGCCGCCCGCGAGCAGGCCCTCGGCGTTGGCCTGGAAGCCGTCGCGCAGCGTGGGGTATCCGACGTGGCCGAGCGTGGGCAGCTTGGTGCCCGGGCCGATGGAGCCGAGGACCCAGCGCTGCCGGCCGTCACCGGCGGTGAACTCGTCGGCCACCTCGCGGGCGATGCGGGCACCCGCCTCGGACAGCTCGTGGACGCGGTCGGCGATGTCGTACTCCGCCATGGCCGCGTGGTTGGCGCCGAAGGTGTTGGTCTCGACGCAGTCGACGCCCACGGCGAAGTACGCCTCGTGGACGGAGCGGACGATGTCGGGGCGGGTGACATTGAGGATCTCGTTGCAGCCCTCGAGCTGCTGGAAGTCCTCGAGCGTCGGCTCCTGCGCCTGGAGCATGGTGCCCATGGCTCCGTCGGCGACCACCACACGGGTGGCGAGCGCCTCTCGGAGCGCGGACGCGCGGGTCCGGTTGTCGGCGGACGGGGACGTTGGCGACGAGGCCATGAAGGTGCTCCCTGGAGTGCGACGGCTGTCGGCTATGCGGTGTCCCGGGCAGGCCGGGATGCCGCACGGCGCCAGCGTAACCGGGAGTCGGCTTGGATGGGCAGCGGCGTCCACGAGGCGGACTCGGGTGGCGCTGGCGCCGCGCTGGGGTCACGTGAGATGTAACAGCTGTCGTCCGACCATTGGCGGGAGGTCGACATGGACCGGTAGTGTTCGACATTGCCGAACGGCGGTAAAAGAGACGTACGACGGGTGTACGACAGCGGTGGACACCGGCGGACGGCGTCGACCGGGCGTTCGTCGACAGTCGAAGGGGACGGAGGCAGGACGGCGATGGCACGGAACATCCAGTCGCTCGAACGGGCGGCCGCGATGCTGCGGTTGCTGGCGGGCGGCGAGCGGCGGCTCGGCCTGTCGGACATCGCCTCGTCACTGGGCCTCGCCAAGGGCACCGCCCACGGCATCCTGCGCACCCTCCAGCAGGAGGGGTTCGTGGAGCAGGACGACGCCTCGGGGCGCTACCAGCTGGGCGCGGAGCTGCTGCGCCTGGGTACCACCTACCTCGACGTGCACGAGCTGCGGGCGCGGGCCCTGGTGTGGACCGACGACCTGGCCCGGTCCAGCGGGGAGAGCGTGCACCTGGGCGTCCTGCACCAGCAGGGCGTACTGATCGTGCACCACGTCTTCCGGCCGGACGACAGCCGGCAGGTGCTGGAGATCGGGGCCATGCAGCCACTGCACTCCACGGCGCTCGGCAAGGTGCTCTCCGCCTACGACCCGGTCGCGCACAGCGAGGCGCTGGAAGCCGACCGCAAGCCCTTCACGGACCGCACGGTGTGCGATCCGGGCGACTTCGAACACCTCCTCGACGTCACGCGCGCGCGTGGATACGCGGCGGACGTGGAGGAGACCTGGGAGGGCGTGGCGTCCGTCGCCGCGCCCATCCACGACCGGCGCCGCATGCCCGTGGGCGCGGTCGGCGTCACCGGCGCCGTGGAGCGGCTGTGCCGGGAGGGCGAGCTGCGCCCCGAACTGATCGCCGCGGTGCGCGACTGCGCCCGCGCCGTGTCCAGGGACCTGGGCGCGGGCCGCTTCTGAGCGCTGCGCGCTCCCCGCGGGAATGACCGGGACGCCGGGCGGCGTCCCGGTTCTCGCCCTACCCTGAAATGGACAAATGGGGCTAGAAGGTACGACAGCACATGAAGAGCGATAACCGACAGCGATCAATAACGATCCTGTTTTCGATAACAGAACTCTTGACGCACGCGTAACGCCGCAGCGAGACTCCCGTCCATCGGTCGGCATTGTCGAACACCTACCGGCAATACGCGCTAGAGTGTGACAACGCCAAGGGCCAGCTCATCGCTCTCATCCCCCGAGGGCGCCAGACCCCCGGAGGGACCCGGGGTACGGCTACCCCTGGACGAAGGACAAAGGAGTCGCGGGTGTCCAGCTCCGACATCTTCATCGGCGAGACCATCGGTACCGCCATACTCATCCTGCTCGGCGGCGGCGTCTGCGCCGCCGTGACGCTCAAGGCCTCCAAGGCCCGTAACGCCGGTTGGCTCGCCATCGCCTTCGGGTGGGGCTTCGCCGTCATGACGGCCGTCTACATCTCCGGACCACTCTCCGGGGCCCATCTCAACCCCGCTGTCACCGTCGCCCTGGCCATCAAGGACGGCGACTGGAGCAACGTTCCGACCTACTTCGCCGGCCAGCTGCTCGGCGCGATGATCGGCGCGGCTCTGGTGTGGGTGACCTACTACGGCCAGTTCCACGCGCACCTGACCGACAAGGAGATCGTCGGCGGTCCGGGTGCGCAGGCCACCACGGCCAAGGCCGTCGAGGCGCAGGAGAAGGGCGCCGGCCCGGTCCTCGGCGTCTTCTCCACCGGTCCGGAGATCCGGAACGTGGTGCAGAACCTGGCCACGGAGATCATCGGCACGGTGGTGCTGATCCTCGCGGTCCTCACGCAGGGCCTGAACGACAAGGGCAACGGCCTCGGCATCCTGGGCGGCCTGGTCACCGCGCTCGTGGTGGTGTCGATCGGTCTCTCTCTGGGCGGCCCGACGGGCTACGCGATCAACCCGGCCCGTGACCTCGGCCCGCGCATCGTGCACGCCCTGCTGCCCCTGCCCAACAAGGGCGGTTCCGACTGGAGCTACGCCTGGATCCCGGTGGTCGGTCCGCTGATCGGCGGCGCGATCGCCGCAGGCATCTACAACGTCGCATTCGCTTAGGAAGAAGCACCGAGGCTTCGCGCACGCGCCGTACGTACAGCCCCATCACCACGGACCTTTCAGGAGCACACAGTGACCGACGCCCACACCGCAGGCCCGTTCATCGCGGCCATCGACCAGGGCACGACCTCCTCGCGCTGCATCGTCTTCGACCGGGACGGCCGGATCGTCTCCGTCGACCAGAAGGAGCACGAGCAGATCTTCCCGAAGCCGGGCTGGGTCGAGCACAACGCCAACGAGATCTGGACCAACGTCCAGGAAGTCGTCGCCGGAGCCATCGCGAAGGCCGGCATCACCCGCGACGACATCAAGGCCATCGGCATCACGAACCAGCGCGAGACCACCGTGCTGTGGGACAAGAACACCGGTGAGCCCGTCCACAACGCCATCGTCTGGCAGGACACCCGCACCGACGCCCTCTGCCGGGAGCTGGGCCGCAATGTCGGCCAGGACCGCTTCCGCCGCGAGACCGGCCTCCCGCTGGCGGCCTACTTCGCCGGGCCCAAGGCCCGCTGGCTGCTCGACAACGTCGAGGGCCTCCAGGAGCGCGCCGAGGCGGGCGACATCCTCTTCGGCACCATGGACAGCTGGGTCATCTGGAACCTGACCGGCGGTGTCAACGGCGGCCGCCACGTCACCGACGTGACCAACGCCTCCCGCACCCTCCTCATGAACCTGCACACCATGCAGTGGGACGAGAAGATCGCCGAGTCGATCGGCGTGCCGATGCAGATCCTGCCCGAGATCCGCCCCTCGGCCGAGGTCTACGGCGAGGTCACCGGCGGCAAGCTGGGCGACCTGCTCGGCGGCATCCCGGTCGCCTCGGCGCTCGGCGACCAGCAGGCGGCCCTGTTCGGCCAGACCTGCTTCTCCGAGGGCGAGACCAAGTCCACCTACGGCACCGGCACCTTCATGGTGATGAACACCGGCTCCAAGATCATCAACTCCTACGCCGGTCTGCTCACCACCGTCGGCTACAAGATCGGCGACCAGCCGACGGTGTACGCCCTGGAGGGCTCCATCGCCGTCACCGGCTCGCTGGTGCAGTGGATGCGCGACCAGATGGGCCTGATCTCCACCGCCGCCGAGATCGAGACGCTCGCGCTCTCGGTCGAGGACAACGGCGGCGCCTACTTCGTACCGGCCTTCTCCGGTCTGTTCGCCCCGCACTGGCGTTCCGACGCCCGCGGTGTGATCGCCGGCCTGACCCGGTACGTGACCAAGGCGCACCTCGCGCGCGCCGTTCTGGAGGCCACCGCCTGGCAGACGCGGGAGATCGCCGACGCCATGGTCAAGGACTCCGGCGACGAGCTGGTGACCCTCAAGGTCGACGGCGGCATGACCTCCAACAACCTGCTGATGCAGACGCTCTCCGACGTCCTGGACGCACCCGTGGTGCGCCCGATGGTCGCGGAGACCACCTGCCTCGGCGCCGCCTACGCCGCCGGCCTGGCCGTCGGCTTCTGGTCCAGCACCGACGAACTGCGCGCCAACTGGCGCCGGGCCGCCGAATGGACCCCCCAGATGGACGCGGAGACCCGCGACCGTGAGTACAAGAACTGGCTCAAGGCCGTCGAGCGGACCATGGGCTGGATCGAGGACGAGAGCTGAGCGGCCCAAGACGGCTCAGACATCTCTGACGAGGAGTAAGTACCCGACATGACCAGTCAGTCCACCCTGCAGACCGTACCTGCCCTGGGGACGCACCCGGCCTCCGGCTCCAACCCGAGCCGGGCCGAGACCAGGGAGCAGCTCTCCAAGGCGTCGTACGACCTTCTTGTGATCGGCGGCGGCATTCTGGGCATCTCCACCGCCTGGCACGCCGCGCAGGCCGGGCTCAGGGTGGCGCTGGTCGACGCCGGCGACTTCGCCGGTGCCACCTCCTCCGCCTCCTCCAAGCTGCTCCACGGCGGTCTGCGTTACCTGCAGACCGGCGCGGTGAAGCTGGTGGCGGAGAACCACTTCGAGCGCCGTGCGGTCTCCCGCCAGGTGGCCCCCCACCTGGCGAACCCGCTCACCTTCTACCTCCCCGTGTACAAGGGGGGGCCGCACGGCGCGGCGAAGCTCGGCGCGGGCGTGTTCGCCTACTCCGCGCTCTCCGCGTTCGGTGACGGCGTGGGCCACCTGCTCTCCCCCGCCAAGGCGGCGCAGGACGTGCCCGAGCTGCGCACCGAGAACCTCAAGGCCGTGGCCGTGTACGGCGACGACCAGATGAACGACGCGCGCATGGCGCTGATGACGGTCCGCGCGGCCGTCGAGTCGGGCGCGGTCGTCCTCAACCACGCCGAGGTCACCGGCCTGCGCTTCACCCGGGGCCGGGTCACCGGCGCCGACCTCAGGGACCGGACCTCCGGTGCGGAGTTCGGCGTCAACGCCCGCCTGGTGCTGAACGCGACCGGCCCCTGGGTCGACCACCTGCGCCGCATGGAGGACCCGAGCGCGGCTCCGTCCATCCGCCTGTCCAAGGGCGCGCACCTGGTCCTCAAGCGCACCTCCCCGTGGAAGGCGGCGCTGGCCACCCCGATCGACAAGTACCGCATCACCTTCGCCCTCCCCTGGGAGGACATGCTGCTGCTCGGCACCACCGACGAGGAGTACGAGGGCGACCCGGCGGACGTGTCCGTCACCGAGGGGGACATAGCCCAGATCCTGGACGAGGCCGCGTTCTCCGTCCGGGACCAGCAGCTCCGGCGCGACCTGATCACCTACTCCTTCGCCGGTCTGCGCGTGCTGCCGGGCGGCCCCGGCGACACCGCCAAGGCCAAGCGCGAGACGGTCGTCACCGAGGGCAAGGGCGGCATGCTGTCCGTCGCGGGCGGCAAGTGGACCACCTTCCGGCACATCGGCCGTACGGTCATGCAGAAGCTGGAGGCGCTGCCGGGCCACCCGCTCGGCGACGACTTCGAGCCGATCTCCTCGCTGCCGAAGAAGCTGCCGCTGCCGGGCGTCGCGAACCCCCGCGCCGTCGCGCACCGTCTCCTGGTCGACAACCCGGCACCGGGTCCGCGCATGGCGGCCGACACCGCCAGGCACCTGGCCACCCACTACGGCTCCCTGGCCTTCGACATCGCCCGGCTGGCCAACGAGCACCCGGACCTGGGCGAGCGCGTCCACCCGGACGCCCCGGAGATCTGGGCGCAGGTCGTCTGGGCCCGTGACCACGAGTGGGCCGAGACGGCGGACGACGTGCTGCGCCGCCGTACGACGCTGACCATCCGGGGCCTGGCCACGGACGAGGTCCGCGCCAAGGTCCAGGACCTGCTCGACAAGAAGTAGGCCACGGCCACCGGCCCTGTCCCTGACCAGGGCCGGTGACCGCCGCGGACCGGCCCCCGCCGCACCGGGGCCGGGAACCGGGAGGGGCGGCTCCGCACCGACGGAGCCGCCCCTTTTCCGTGCGCCCGCATAGTGTGGGCTGAGACATCCGATGTCTGGGCGCAGGGAGGCCGGTCATGGCAGTCACCGACGAGGCGATCGAGAAGATCAAGGACATGATCGTCTCCGGTGCGCTGCGGCCCGGTGACCGGCTGCCGAAGGAGAGCGAGCTGGCCGCCGGGCTGGGTCTGTCCCGCAACTCCCTGCGGGAGGCCGTACGGGCGCTGTCGCTGATCCGGATCCTCGACGTGCGCCAGGGCGACGGCACGTACGTGACCAGCCTCGATCCGCAACTACTGCTGGAGGCGATGAGCTTCGTCGTGGACTTCCACCGTGACGACACGGTGCTGGAGTTCCTGGCGGTGCGCCGCATCCTGGAGCCGGCCGCGACCGCGATGGCGGCCACACGGATCGACGAGCGGCAACTGGACGCGCTGGCGGCCCGGTTGGACGCGCTCGGTGCCGAGCCCTCGGTGGAGGAACTGGTCGCCGCAGACCTGGAGTTCCACCGGGGCATCGTGCGCAGCTCCGGGAACTCGGTGCTGTGCTCGCTGCTGGACGGCCTGTCCGGGCCCACCACGCGCGCCCGGGTCTGGCGCGGGCTCACCCAGGAGGACGCGGTCGGCCGGACCCTGCGCGAGCACCGGGCGATCCTGGGCGCGCTGCGCGACCGGGACGCGGAGGCGGCGCGGTCCTGGGCGACGGTGCACATCGCGAGCGTGGAGCAGTGGCTGCGCGGCACCCTGTGATGCTCCGTGCCGAGCGGCCGGGGCTCCTGGTCATCCGGGGGTGTTCCACGGTGGTGAACGGGGCAGTGATCCGTTCACTGGCCCGTGCAAGGGGGCTGCGGGCGCACCCGCCGGACGCCGTAAGGTTGGTGAGTCAAGCGAGGGCACGTCGGAAGGAGGCACTGGGTGATCGAGCTGGAGGGGGTTCCCGAGCTGATCGACCCAGTCATGGTGGCCGCGTTCGAGGGCTGGAACGATGCCGGCGACGCCGCCTCCACGGCGGTCGCGCATCTGGAACGCGAGTGGAAGGGTGAGGTGTTCGCGGCGCTGGACGCCGAGGACTACTACGACTTCCAGGTGAACCGCCCCACGGTGTTCATGGACGGCGGGGTGCGCAAGATCACATGGCCGACGACCCGGCTGTCGGTGGTCCGCGTCGGCGGCGCGAAGCCGCGCGACCTGGTGCTGGTCCGCGGTATCGAACCGTCCATGCGCTGGCGCTCGTACTGCAACGAGCTGCTCGGCTTCGCCCACGAGCTGGGCGTGGAGCTGGTGGTGATCCTGGGCGCCCTGCTCGGTGACACCCCGCACACGCGTCCGGTGCCGGTCAGCGGGGTGACGTCCGACTCGGACCTGGCCCAGCGCATGGACCTGGAGGAGACCAAGTACGAGGGCCCGACGGGCATCGTCGGCGTCCTGCAGGAGGCGTGCGCGCACGCCGGTGTCCCGGCGGTGTCGCTGTGGGCGGCCGTCCCGCACTACGTCTCCCAGCCGCCCAACCCGAAGGCCACCCTGGCGCTGCTCAACCGCCTGGAGGACCTGCTGGACCTGCGCGTCCCGCAGGGGGAGCTGCCCGAGGACGCGCGCGCCTGGCAGGTGGGCGTGGACCAGCTGGCCGCCGAGGACAGCGAGGTCGCCGAGTACGTCCAGACGCTGGAGGAGGCCCGGGACACCGCCGAGCTGCCGGAGGCCTCGGGTGAGGCGATCGCCCGCGAGTTCGAGCGGTATCTGCGGCGTCGGGACGTCAGCCCGCCGGGCGGCCACGCGACCGCGGACGGCGGGGACGGCGGCTCGTACCTGCGGGACAGCCCGAGCGGCAAGGCCCGCCCGCCGAAGCCGGATGCCTCCGGCGGTTCGAAGGGCGACGCCTCCAAGGCCGACGACGAGGACAGCTCGGAGGACTGAGGACACGGAGAGGGGGCGGTTCCCGGCCGGGAACCGCCCCCTCTCCGTGTTGCCGAGGTGCTGCGGAGTGCTCGTCCGAAGTGCCACGATCGACCGTCGGCGGCTGCCGCGCCGTCGTGGCCGATCGCGCAGTTCCCCGCGCCCCGTGGGGGGGCGCAGCTGCCTAGAGCGCCACGCCCAGCAGGGCGTCCACGGCCCGGGTGACCACGCCGGGGGCCCCGGTGTCGGTGCCGCCCTCCTGCTCCTGACGGGCCGCCCAGCGGTCCACGGCGGCGAGGGCCGCGGGTGCGTCGAGGTCGTTCGCGAGCGCCTCGCGGACCTCCTCGACGAGCGCGTCCGCGGACGGGCCGTCGGGCCGTGAGACGGCCGCGCGCCAGCGGCCGAGGCGATCGACCGCGTCCCGGAGGACCTGATCGGTCCACTCCCAGTCGGCACGGTAGTGGTGCGCCAGCAGGGACAGCCGGATGGCGGCCGGGTCGACGCCGTCGCGGCGCAGCCGCGAGACGAAGACCAGGTTGCCCTTGGACTTGGACATCTTCTGGCCGTCCAGGGCGACCATGCCGGCGTGCACGTACGCCTTGGCCATGGGGAACTCGCCGGTGAGCACCTGGGCGTGCGAGGCACCCATCTCGTGGTGCGGGAAGGCCAGGTCGGATCCGCCGCCCTGGACGTCGAAGCTCATGCCGAGGTGGTCGAGGGCGATGGCCACGCACTCGATGTGCCAGCCGGGGCGTCCCCGGCCCAGCGAGCCGCCGTCCCAGCTGGGCTCGCCCTCGCGGGCCGCCGTCCACAGCATCGGGTCGAGCGGGTTCTTCTTGCCCGGACGGTCCGGGTCGCCGCCGCGCTCGGCGGACAGCAGCCGCATGGCGGCCGCGTCGAGGTTCGAGACCTTGCCGAAGTACGGGTCGGACTCGACGGAGAAGTAGGTGTCGCCCTCCAGCTCGTAGGCCGCGCCGAGGTCGCGCAGCCGTTCCACGAGCGGGACGATGCCGGGTATCGCCTCGACGGCGCCTATGTAGTGCTGGGGCGGGAGCATTCGCAGGGCGGTCATGTCCTCGCGGAAGAGGGCCGTCTCCTTCTCGGCGAGGGCGACCCAGTCGACGCCGTCCCGGTCCGCGCGCTCCAGCAGCGGATCGTCGACGTCGGTGACGTTCTGGACGTAGTGGACCTGCCGCTTGGTGTCGAGCCACACGCGCTGAACGAGGTCGAACGCGTTGTAGGTCGCCGCGTGACCCATGTGGGTCGCGTCGTACGGCGTGATGCCGCAGACGTAGATACGGGCGACAGGACCGGGGTCGAGGGTGACGAGGCCGCCGGTCGCGGTGTCGTGGATCCTCAGGTCGCGGCCCTGACCAGGCAGGGCGGGGACCTCGGAAGCGGGCCAGGCATGCATGTACATGAGCCTAACCGGCGCCCAGCCCCGGATACGACAGGATCGGGCCGGATGGCCGGACAGGCGGTCTTGTACATCGGGACGCGATGTGCTCGCCGTGCTCATCGTGCTCGTGCTCGCGCCGGCCGTGCCCTCACACCGGTGGCCAGGGGATGGCGGGCCACTCCCCGCTCGGCTCCGGGTGCCTGCCGGAGGTGAGCAGGGCGTCGACGCGCGCGTGTGTGGCGTCGATCTCGGCCGCCGTGATGAGCCGGGCCAGCCGCCGCCGCAGTGGTCCGCCGAGGGCGTCCCGCAGCCCCCCGAGGACATCGACGGCCTCCGGGGTGAGCGGTTCCCCGGCCCACCCCCACAGCAGCGTGCGCAGCTTGTTCTCGACGTTGAAGGTCACGCCGTGGTCGATGCCGTAGAGCCGGCCGTCGGCGGTGGGCAGCAGGTGGCCGCCCTTGCGGTCGGCGTTGTTGATCACCGCGTCCAGGACGGCGAGCCGGCGCAGCCGCTCGTCGTCGGCGTGCACCAGCAGCGCGGTACGGTCCTCGTCGACCTCGGCGAACCCGATCGCCTTCCAGCCCGGCTCCGGCTCCTCGCCGTCCACCAGGGCGAGCAGCTCCGCCTCGGGGCTCACATCGATCCAGAGCTGGCACATGCCCTCGCCGTACGGCCCGTCGCGCAGCACGGTCGGCGGTACCAGCCCCCAGCCGGTGGCCTCCGAGATCTCGTAGGCGGCCACCTCGCGGCCGGCCAGGGTGCCGTCGGGGAAGTCCCACAGCGGGCGCTCCCCGGCCACCGGCTTGTACACGCAGGTGGCTTCCCGGCCATCGTGGGCAACCGTGCAGAACAGCGCGGCGTTGGACGCCTCGCGGATCCGGCCGCGCACGGTCAGCTCACCCCGCGCGAGCAGCTCGGCGGGGTCCGCTTCGGCCGCCGCCTCGGGGACCGTCACGCCCCCCGGCGGTATCCGTTCTGGCGCGGACATACATGTCCTTCCGGATCGAGCGGGAGGCTGCACAGCGGGCACGGCGGCCGCCCGGCGTTGACGACGTCGAGGGCGCGCTTGGCGAAGGCCCGGGCCTGCGCGCCGGTCAGCCGGACCCGCAGCATCGGGGGCCCGTTCTCCTCGTCCTGGAGCAGCCGCTCCTCGGCCTCCGCGAGGTCCTCCTCGGTGTCGGCGTCCAGCTCGACGAGGGCCTGTGCCTCGACGATCATGCGCTGGTCCTCGCCGTCCCAGGCGAGAGCCATCGTGCCGACGCGGAACTCCTCCTCGACGGGGGTCTCCAGCGGCGCGCTGTCGGCGATCTCCGAGGGCGCCACGGCGGGGACGGCGGCGCTGCCGCCACTACGCCGTACGACCTCGTCGAGCAGTTCGTCCATGCGCTCGGCGAGCGCGGCGACCTGGGTCTTCTCCAGGACCACGCTGGTCACCCGGGGGCCTGCGGTGGCCTGGAGAAAGAAGGTACGGCGCCCGGGCAGTCCGACCGTGCCGGCCACGAAGCGGTCCGGCTGGTCGTAGAGGAACACCTGACGGGACACGTCCTGTCTCCATTGATTTCGAGAGCTTCAGCGGTGCGGGCCATGCGAATACGACGACTGTGTGGATCGCTTCACCCTACTGCGGCCGACGATCACGGTGCGCCCGCACCACCCCCGACCGGTGCGTCGCCCTCGCCGGGGTCGACGCGCGGGGCGAGCGAGGCGAAATCCCCGGTGTCGCCGAGGCGAAGGAGAAACGGCCTGAGGCGGGTGTAGCGGATCACGGTGATGGAACACGGCTCCACGGAGACCCGCTGGAAGAGGTCGAGATGGAGTCCGAGGGCGTCGGCGACGAGGGACTTGATGATGTCACCGTGGGAGCACATGAGGTAGACGGCGTCGGTTCCGTGATCGCGCTCCACGCGCGCGTTCCACTCGCGTACGGCCTCGGCGGCGCGGGTCTGCATGGCTCGCATGGACTCCCCGCCCGGGAAGGCGGCGGCCGACGGGTGGGCCTGCACGACCTCCATCAGCGGCTCGTCCTTCAGCTCGGCGAGCTTGCGGCCGGTCCAGTCGCCGTAGTGGCACTCCCCGATCCGTTCTTCGGTGTGGGCGCGCAGTTCCGGGCGGGCTTCCAGCAGCGGCCGTAGGGTCTCCTGGCAGCGCTGGAGCGGGCTGACGACCACCTCGGAGATCGGCAGGCCCGCGAGGCGGCCGGGCAGCGCGGCGGCCTGCGCGGCGCCGCGCTCGTCCAGGGTTACGCCTGGCGTCCACCCGGCGAGCACGCCGGAGGTGTTGGCGGTGGAACGTCCGTGCCTTACGAGGATCAGCGTGGGCATGCGGCAAGGGTAGGTGTTCACCGCCGTGCGGCGGTGGCGGGGATGAAGGGAGAGTGCGCCGCGTGATCGTGGACTGCGCCATCTACCGGCACGGGCACCGTACCGAGGGCCCGGAGGACCTGTCCGACGCGCTCGAGGAGGCGCGGGCGGCGGGCGGCTTCGTGTGGATAGGTCTGCACGAGCCGTCCGAGCGGGAGTTCGACCTGGTCACCCAGGAGTTCGGGCTGCATCCGCTGGCCGTCGAGGACGCGCTCAAGGCGCATCAGCGGCCCAAGCTCGAGGTGTTCGACGACTCGCTGTTCCTGGTGTTCAAGCCGGTCGTGTACGAACCGGAGAGCGACACCGTCTCGACCGGCGAGATCATGGTGTTCATCGGGGACTGCTTCGTGGTGACCGTCCGCCACGGTGCCGGCTCGCCGCTCGCCGCCGTGCGCCGCCGGCTGGAGGAGGAGCCCGAGATGCTGGACAAGGGCCCCACCTCGGTGCTGTACGCGGTCTCCGACGCCGTCGTCGACCACTATCTGGAGGTCGCGACGGAGCTGCAGACGGATCTGGAGGAGCTGGAGGCGGAGGTGTTCCAGCCGGATTCCGGCGGCTCGCGCAACACCGCGTCCCGGATCTACACCTTCAAACGGCAGGTCCTGAAGTTCCGCCGGGCCACCGGGCCGCTGACCGTACCGATGACCCGGCTGGCCGGCACCGGGCAGCTGGGCGGCGCAGTGCCGTTCGTCCACGACAAGGCGCGGCCCTTCTTCCGGGACGTGAACGACCACCTCACGCGCGTGAACGAGTCCGTGGACGGCCTGGACCGGCTGGTGTCGGACATCCTCTCGGCCCACCTGGCGCAGATGAGCGTGCGGCAGAACGACGACATGCGGAAGATCTCCGCGTGGGCGGCGATGGCCGCGGTCCCCACGATGATCGCGGGGATCTACGGGATGAACTTCGACCACATGCCCGAGCTGCACTGGTTGTGGTCGTACCCGGCGGTGATCCTGGTGATGGCGGTGCTGGAGGTGCTGCTGTACCGCCTGTTCAAGCGGCGCGGCTGGCTGTGAGCCGCCTCGGGCGCGGAGGTGTGCCGACTCGGCCGTAAGAAGGACCACGAGGGTCGTAACCGCGTGGCGCCGGGCGCGTTGTTCCCCGTGACGGCCGTGGCGGGGAAGACCCCCGAGCCCCCACCACGGCCGCTGAACTCCCCCCGCACTACGGCCGTTCGTTTGGATCATGCCGGATCAGGAAGCGGGGCCTGGCGCCGTGCATCGCAAGGCGGAGGAGGGCGTCATGGCGGAGCCATGGCAACCGACGACAACGCGGCGAGGTGCGGTGCCAGGCCCCGCGAGCCCGGCATGATCCAAACGAGAGACCCTAGGCGAGTCCGGCGCGTTCCAGTGCCTCGCTGCCGGCCCGCAGGGAGGCGAGACGCTCGTCGAGCGTGAAGCCGGCGGGGGCGAGGCTGAGGGTGGTGACCCCGGCGGCGGCGTAGGTCTTCATCCGGTCGGCGATGCGGTCGACGGAGCCCAGCAGCGTGGTCTTGTCGATGAGGTCCTGCGGGATCGCGGCCGCGGCGCCCTGCTTGTCCCCGGACAGGTACTTCCGCTGGATCTCGGCGGCCTCCTTCTCGTACCCCATGCGCTGCGCGAGCTGGTTGTAGAAGTTCTGCTTGGCGCTGCCCATGCCGCCGACGTACAGCGCGGTGTAGGGGCGGAAGGTGTCGGCGAGGCGGGCCACGTCCTTGTCGTCGCCGACGGCGAGCGGCAGCGTCGGGCACACGTCGAAGCCGTCGAGGGTCCTGCCCGCCTTCTCCCGGCCCGCGCGCAGGTACTTGAGCGTGGTGTCCTCGAGGTGCTCGGCGGCGGGGAAGATCAACAGCGCGCCGTCGGCGATCTCGCCGGTCTGCTCCAGGTTCTTCGGGCCGATCGCGGCGATGTACAGCGGGATGTGCTCGCGCTGCGGGTGCACGGTCAGCTTGATCGGCTTGCCGGGGCCGCCGGGCAGCGGCAGCGTCCAGTGCGCGCCCTCGTACGTCAGCCGCTCCCGGGTCATCGCCCTGCGGACGATCTCCACGTACTCGCGCGTGCGTGCCAGCGGCTTGTCGAACTTGACGCCGTACCAGCCCTCGGAGACCTGCGGCCCGGAGACGCCGAGGCCGAGCCGGAACCGGCCGCCGGAGAGGGAGTCCAGTGTCGCCGCGGTCATGGCGGTCATCGCCGGCTGCCGGGCCGGGATCTGGAAGATGGCCGAGCCGACGTCGATGCGTTCGGTCTGCGCGGCGACCCAGCTGAGCACCGTGGCCGCGTCGGAGCCGTAGGCCTCGGCGGCCCAGCAGACGGAGTAGCCCAGCCGCTCGGCCTCCTGCGCGACGGCCAGATTGTCCCCGTCCATTCCGGCACCCCAGTAGCCGAGGTTGATCCCGAGCTGCATGGCCATTTCCCCTTACCCGTGAGTAACGTCCCTGTGGCGCAGACCTTAGCGCGGGGGTGCGGGCGGGGGGCAGGGCGCGGCCCCGACAGGGAGCGGGATCACGCGTCCTGAGCAGGCCCGCCGAGTCGCCGGGAGCAGTCCCGACGAGGTGTCCGGTGCAGGCCCGAGGCGTTGCGCGCGCAGGCCGAGGAGTTATCCACAGGCAACCCACGGCAGCAGTTCCGGCCAGTAATCTCGCGGGCATGGAGCAGAGGCATCTCGGCCGTACCGGCCTGCGCGTGTCCCGCATCGGACTCGGCACCCTCACCTGGGGCCGGGACACCGACGAGCACGACGCCGCGGACATGCTGAAGGCGTTCTGGGAGGCCGGCGGCACCCTCGTCGACACCGCCGACGTGTACGGCGACGGAGAGGCGGAGCATCTGCTCGGGCAGCTCATGGACGGGCTGGTACCGCGCCGGGACCTGGTGGTCTCGACCAAGGCCGGCAGCGTCCCCGACCCCGACCGCCGGTTCGACGGCTCCCGCGGCCATCTGCTCACCGCGCTCGACGCCTCCCTGGCCCGCCTGGGCACGGACTACGTCGACCTGTGGCACATCCACGCCTTCGACCACCGGACCCCGCTCGAGGAGACGCTCCACGCCCTCGACCTGGCGGTCAGCAGCGGCCGGGCCCGGTACGTCGGCGTCTCCGACTTCTGCGGCTGGCAGCTCGCCAAGGCGGCCACCTGGCAGCTCGCGGCGCCGGGCACCCGCACGCGGCTGGCCGGCACGCAGATGGAGTACTCGTTGCTGCAGCGGGGCGTGGAGCGCGAGGTGCTGCCCGCCGCGCTCGATCTGGGGGTCGGCCTGCTGCCCTCCTCCCCACTCGGCCGGGGCGTGCTGACCGGCAAGTACCGGCACACCACTCCCCCGGACTCGCGCGGCGCCTCCGAGCACCTGGCGCCGTTCGTCGAGCCGTACCTCGACGACACGGCGGCGCGCATCGTGGACGCGGTGACGACGGCCGCCGACGGGCTCGCGGTCACGCCGCTGCAGGTGGCCCTCGCCTGGGTCCGGGACCGGCCGGGCGTGGCCGCGCCGATCGTCGGCGCGCGCAACGCGCAGCAGCTCACGGCGGCATTGTCAGTGGAGGCCCTTAGTCTTCCTGACGAGATCTGCCGGGCGCTGGACGATGTGTCGGCGCCCGTGCACCGCTATCCCGATCACGACTGGAGCACGCTGTGAGCACGGAGCCGGAGACCACGGAGGAAGCCGGGCCGGGGACGCCGGACATCCCGGAGGCCGCGGGGCGGGAAGCCGTACCCGGGGAGAGCCGCCGTGCGGACGACGGCGGTACGGCGGAGGACACCGAGGCCGCGGCCCCGGAGACAGCCGAGCGGGCCGACAGCACCGACAGCGCCGAGAGCACCGGCGACGACACCGACGAGCGGGACGCGGAGGGCACGGACGGCACGAAGGACGCGGACGGCGCGGATGGCGTGAACCGCACCGCCGGCGCGGAGGACGCGGACAGCACCGAGAGCACGGACCGTGCGGAGGACGCGGACGGCACGGCGAACGCGGGGGACGCCGGGAGCCCGGAGGACGCGGACGGCACCCAGAGCACGGACCGTGCGGAGGACGCGGACGGCACGGCGAACGCGGGGGACGCCGGGAGCCCGGTGGACGCGGACGGCACCCAGAGCACGGACCGTGCGGAGGACGCGGACGGCACGGCGAACGCGGGGGACGCCGGGAGCCCGGAGGACGCGGCGGACCCGGAGAGCGGGGAGAGTGCGGGGGCCGTCTCCTCCGGGGGCGGTGCCGCCGCGGCCGAGTTGTCCGAGGTGGAGGCCGAGTTGGCCGCCCAGCGGGTGGAGCGGGAGCGGATCGAGCGGCGCAAGGCCGAGAAGCAGGGCCCCATCGAGAGCGGCACCAAGCTCAGCGGCAAGGCGGCCGACCTGCTCGCCGCGGTACGCGCCGTGGAGAGCGGCGAGAAGCCGGTGGCCACGGTGTTCACCGAGCCCACCCCGGCCCCGCGCCGCCCGGCCCCGGAGCCCGTGCGCCGGCCGCAGCCGGCCCCTGCCGTCGTCGCCTCCGGTGCGCCCGCACCGGAGGCCGTGGAGGCCGTGCGCCGGGTACTGACCGAGGGCGGCGCGCCCGAGGCGCTGGCCGCACGGGTGGCCGCGGATCTGGGTGGTGCGGGCGCCGCGCTGCGGGAGGACCCGTGGCGGCTGCTCCGGGTCAGCGGGGTACGGCCCGAGCAGGCCGACGGCTTCGCGCGGGCGCTTTTCGGCGCCGCCTGCGGCCCGGACGACGAGCGGCGGGGCCGCGCGTTGACCGTCTGGCTGCTGGACCAGGCCGCCGTGGCGGGTCACACCGCCCTGGAACTGCCCACGCTCACCGCGGCACTCACCCGGCAGGGCGTGCCCGATCCGGACGCCGCGGTGCAGAGCGCCCTCTCGGAGGGCGAGGCCCTGATGTTCCAGGACGCGCTGGAGGAGCCCGGAGCCCCGGCTCCGGTCCCGGCCCCGCAGGAGGAGGACACCGAAGACGGCGACGCGGAGCGGCCGGTCCGGGTCCTCGTCGGCCTGGAGCGGTACGCGCTGGCGGAGGAGAGCCTCGCGGACGGCCTGGCCCGGCTGGTCAACTCACTGTCCAGGGATGCCGAGCAGGCCTGGGAGTCAGCCGCCTCCGGGGTGTCCGGCGGCGCGGCCGAGCTGGTCCGCGCGGTCGCCGGGCACGGCCTGGTGCTGCACACCGGCGGCGAGGCGGCCCGCGCCGAGCCGGCCGCGCTGCTCGGTGCCGCCCGCGCCGCGGGTCTGCGGGCCTTCGCCGCCTGCCACACGCCGGACGGCCGCCACCGCTTCGCGGCGCTGCTGGGCGAGGAGCCGGCGCAGCAGAGCGTGGGCACGGTCGCCGGTCTGCTGTCCGGCGCCGAGGGCCCCGGCCGGGACACGGAGGGCGCGCTGGAACTCGATCTGCTGATCGTTCTGGACGCGCCCCAGCTGGACGTGGAGGGCGCCGCGATGCTGGTGGAGTCGCTGCCCGACGGGGCCCGGCTGGTGCTCAGCGGCGACCCCGCGGTGCTGTGGTCGGCCGGACCCGGCCGGGTCTTCGCGGACCTCCTCGCCGCCCGCGCCTGCCCCCGGTTCGTCTCCCGCATCCCCGACCCCGGTCCGCTCGGCGAACTGGTCTCCGGTGTCGGTGTCGGCGAGCTGAACCAGGTGGAGGCGCCGGGCAAGGAGATCGTCATCGTCCCGGTGCGGGACGCGGGCGAGGCGGTGCACCGGACGGTGCAGCTGGTCGCGGACTCGGTTCCGCGGGCGCTCGGCGTCCCGGCGGAGCAGACCGTGGTGATCACCCCGGGTCACGGCGGCGCCGCGGGCACCCGCGTCCTCAATTCCGCCCTGAAGGAACGCCTCAACCCCGGCCCGGGCCGCTTCGGCGGCTTCGACCCGGGCGACCGGATCGTCTACTCCCCCGCGCCGGGCCGTTCGGTACCGGGCGCGGTGGTGCAGGCCGACGCCGACGGGCTGCACCTGACGTGCGCGGGCGTTGCCGTCGTCGTACCGCCGGAGCGGGTGGACAGCCGGGTACGGCACGGCTGGGCGCTGACCGCGCACCAGGCGGTGGGCCTCCGCTGGCCGGCGGCGGTCGTGGTGCTGCCCGGCGACGCCGCGCAGGCCATCAGCAGGCCCTGGGTGTACACCGCGTTCGGCCGGGCGGAGCGGCACCTGTCCGTGGTCCACGGGGTGGAACAGGCACTGCCGAAGGCGGTCGCGGAGATCCCGGCCAAACCCCGCACGACCCGGCTCCAGACGCTGCTGCGCACCCAGGTCCCGACGGCGGCGGGCTGAGACCCTTCGACGCGGATCCGGGATCGCTCTCCCCCACGGCCTCGACGCGGCGGGGGGAGGGGTGCCGTTCCGGCCTGGGCCGCTACGGCACCGCCACCCCGCTCACTTCTCGGTGTCCAGCGGCTCCAAGCCCTCGTCCTGGTCCTGGTCCTCGTCGTCCCCGACGAACTCGAGGTCGTCCTCCTCGTCCGCGTCGTCGAACACGGCGCTGACGTCGACCCGCCACACCACCTGCTGCGGATCGATGTGCTCGAACGGCGCGTCCAGCCACTCCCCTGCCTCGGGAGTCTCGTCCGTCGCGGTGACCCAGAGTGTGGAGTCGCCCTCCTCCAGGCCGAACTCCTTGTGCCGGGAGGCGATCTCGTCCGGTTCGAACTCACCGAAGAGGGTGTTCAGCGCCCCGGGGAGCGTACCGGCGGCACCGTCGGCGCTGCCGCCGAGGTCCTCGTACTCCACCGCCTCGACCCGCTGGGCCTGGGCCAGCAGCCGCTGGGGTTCCGCCACGGTGTAGTCGCGGCGGATCAGCACGCTGATCGCGCTCGGTTCCTCGGGGCCCGCGTAGGGCGGCAGCGTGTCCTCCCCACCCGGGATCTCGAAGGGCGTGACCTCGTCGTAGCGGTCGTAGAGCAGTTCGTCGTACGCCTCGGCGGCCGCGGCCAGCTGGTTGAACGCCTCGTATACGGCCGGGTCGTCCTCCCCCGACCTGCGTTCGACCGCCGCCAGATGACGGTCGAGCGCGGTCTTGACCACCTCGGCGGCGGCGCGTACCTCGGCAGCGGTGGGCTGCGCAGCATCAGACATAGTGCAGACGCTATCCGTACCGGGCACCAGCCCGCACAATAGATGCGATGCCGGAATACGAATTTGTCGACGTGTACGTACCTCGTGGGGTGTCCCGCAAGGAGGCGACACGTCTGCTGACGGACCATGCCGAGTACGGACACTGGGAGTTGGACCGACTGAGCCTGCTGCGCGATGGCAGCCGCAGGGTGCGGTTGCGCCGGCGGATCATCCGCCAGGTGCGTGCCACGTGGTGAGACGGGACACATGAACGGAGCGGGCCCCGCCGGCATCGGCAGGGCCCGCTCCGTTCTTCCGGACGGTACGGCCTTCATGTCGGGCCGCACCGCCCTCTTGCCAGAGCCGTACCGCTTCCGTGACCGGCGTCGCGGTTACGCCGCGGCCCGCGCCTTGCGGTAGAGCACCGCGCCCGCGAGCAGCGCGCCCGCGCCGACCGGCAGCGCGAGGCCCAGCGGCACATCGCTGCCCGTGTGCGCGAGCTGGGCGGTGGCCAGGGATCCTGCGGGACTGCCGCCCTGCGCCTTGACCTGGGACGAGCCGTGGGACGTGTCACCTCCCCGGGCGGGCGGGGTGTCCGTTCCGGGCCGGCCCGGGTGGTGCGGAGTGCCGGGCTGCCCCGGGTGACCGGGCTGCCCCGGCTTCCCGGGCGGGTTGCCGTGTCCGTCGCCCGGCGGCTGGGCGTGGTGACCGCCGCCGTTGGCGCACTCGTTGCCCGTGGTGGCGTTCCCGGCGCCGATGACGTCCACGCTGTTGCCGCAGACGTTCACCGGGGCGTCGATCGGCACCTGCACGGTGTTGCCGGAGCCGACGCCCGGCGAGCCGCCGGTGTGGCCGCCCGCGTGCGAACCGCCGGAGCCCGAGGCGCCGCCCTGGTTGGCACACGAGTTGCCGACCGACGGGTTGAGGAGCCCGACCACGTTCACGCTGTTGCCGCAGACGTTCACCGGCGCGTGTACCGGTGCCTGCACCGTGTTGCCGGAGCCGACGCCCGGCGAGCCGCCGGTGTGGCCGCCCGCGTGCGAACCGGCGGAGCCGGCGTGGCCCGTGTCGCCGTACCCCCCCGAGGTGCCGCCCTGGTTGGCACACGAGTTGCCGACCGACGGGTTGAGGAGCCCGACGACGTTCACGGTGTTGCCGCAGACGTTCACCGGCGCGTGTACCGGTGCCTGCACCGTGTTGCCGGACAGTACGCCGGGTGAGCCGGCGGCGATGCCGTTCGCGCCCGAGTCGGCGTGGGCGTAGCCGCCCGCGGCGGCAATCACACCGGTCGCTGCGGCCATGGTCATCAAGCCCTTGCGGGTGCTCTGTCGCATGCTGAATTCCCCCCTGCCTTCGTTTTCCCGAAAACGACCGGTCCAGGAAAGGGACCGGTGTCGAAAAGACCGGTCGGCTACGGAGCGCATGGCGCGCGCTCCGAGGCCGACGGCTCGTAAAAGACGCCCCCTCAGGGAGCCGACGTCACTTGTTGACGCAGGTGTTGCCGAAGGCGGGGCTCAGAAGCCCGATCACGTCGACCGTGTTGCCACAGACGTTCACCGGGACGTGCACGGGCACCTGGATGACGTTGCCGGAGACGACACCCGGGGACTGCACGGCAGCACCCTGGGCACCGGAGTCGGCGACGGCCAGGCCCGCGCCCGCGAGAACCAGCCCACCGGTGGCAGCCGCAGCAGCGACGACCTTCTTGATCATTATTCCTCCTTGTTGGCAATGCGATCCCAAGGTGCGGAATCACATCACCTGTAACGAGGAGGAACTAATGAAGCTACGAGCCTATCGTCGCATTCACCCTTCTCAGTCGATCTCGTACGGCTGCCCGATTACCTGAGGGCAGGACCTCACGACGCGTCGATGAATCGGTCGAGCACCCGCACACCGAACTGGAGCCCGTCCACCGGCACCCGCTCGTCCACGCCGTGGAACATGCCGGCGAAGTCCAGCTCCGGCGGCAGCTTCAGCGGCGCGAAGCCGAAGCCGCGGATGCCGAGGTCGTCGAAGGACTTGGCGTCGGTGCCGCCGGAGAGCATGTAGGGGATCGCCTTGGCGGTGGGGTCCTCGGCGAGCAGCGCGGACTGCATGGCCGCCACCAGCGCGCCGTCGAAGGTGGTCTCGACGGCCTTGTCGGAGTGCACGTCCTCGCGGCGGACGTGCGGCCCGAGCAGCCGGTCGAGGTCGCCGAGGAACTCCTCCTCGTGGCCCGGCAGGAACCGCCCGTCGATGTGCGCGGTGGCCTCGCCCGGGATCACGTTGACCTTGTACCCGGCGTTCAGCTGGGTGGGGTTGGCGGTGTTCCGCAGGGTCGCGCCGATCAGCTTGGCGATGCCGCCGAGCTTGGCGAGGGTGGACTCCATGTCCTCCGGGTCCAGCTCGGTGCCGAGCGCGTCGCCCAGTTCGTCGAGGAAGGCCCGGGTGGTCTTGGTGACCCGCACCGGGAACGTGTGCCGGCCGACCCGGGCGACGGCCTCCGACAGCTCGGTGATGGCGTTGTCGCGGTGGATCATCGACCCGTGCCCGGCGGTACCGGCCACGGTCAGCTTCATCCAGTGCATGCCCTTCTCGGCCGTCTGGATCAGGTAGAGCCGGCGCTGCTCGTCCACGGTGAAGGAGAAGCCGCCGACCTCGCTGATCGCCTCGGTGACGCCCTCGAACAGCCCGGGGTGGTTGTCGACCAGGTGACGGGCGCCGTAGGTGCCACCCGCCTCCTCGTCCGCGAGGAAGGCGACCACGATGTCCCGCGGGGGCCGCCGCCCGCTGCGCAGCCGGTCGCGCACGACCGCGAGGGTCATGGCGTCCATGTCCTTCATGTCGACGGCTCCGCGTCCCCACACGCACCCGTCGGCGACCTCACCGGAGAACGGGTGGTGGGTCCAGTCGACGGCGTTGGCCGGTACGACGTCGAGGTGGCCGTGGATCAGCAGCGCGGGCCGGGACGAATCCGCACCCTCGATGCGCGCCACGGTCGAGGCGCGCCCCGGGTGCGACTCGAAGATCTGCGGCTCCAGCCCGACCTCGGCGAGCTTCTCGGCGACCCACTCGGCGGCCTTGCGTTCACCGGGCCCGGAGTGGTCGCCGTAGTTGCTGGTGTCGAACCGGATCAGCTCGCGGCAGAGGTCCACGACCTCGTCCTCGCCGGTGACGCTCCTGGCCGTGTCCGTCTCGCTCACGCTGCTTCCTCCCGCTGTCACTACTGGCTGTCCGCCGGCCGTCCCGCCCGCCGTCGTGCCGGAGCCGTCCTGCCGTGGTGTCCTCATCCTCTCTCCGCCCCTGCCCCGGGCCCAAGACCGGTCCCGGCCCGTCACACGCCGTTCACCTGCGAGCGGCTCCGGGGACGGGGTGATCGGCCACCCCGGAAAGCCTGGTAATGTTTCCTTCGTCGCCGCGAGGGAAGCCCGCCGAAGGGAAGCCTCGCACGACAGACACCTTGTCCGGGTGGCGGAATGGCAGACGCGCTAGCTTGAGGTGCTAGTGCCCTTTATCGGGCGTGGGGGTTCAAGTCCCCCCTCGGACACCAGCGAAAACCCCAGTTCACCTGGGGTTTTTCTGTTTCTCAGGCACTTCTGCCCCGCATCGGAACGCTAACCGGCCCGCACTTCGGTGTTCTGGCATGCGTGCAGCAGCCACCTTCCGTCATCCTGCTTGGTCATGATGTACAGCGGAGCGCCTTCGGTGTCGCCCGCTGCCGAGTGGTAGATCTGGCGGATCTTGACGGCCGCCACGTCGGGCCGCAGGAACTGCGTGTGCACCGCCTCATAGGTGACCTCACCGTCCCAGCTCGCGGCGGGCAGCACGGCGCGGGTGAACTCGGCGATCGCGTCGAAGCCGATGAGGACCTTGCCATGGGCGGTCGTCCAGAGGGCATCGGGACGGAACAGCGCGAGGAAGCCCTCCACGTCCTTGGCGCGCTGGGTGCGCTCGACGGTGGCGACGACCTGCTCGATGGCCTCGATGTCTGCGGTTTCGGTGGTCATGCAGATCATTCTGAGACCTCAAGTGAGCTTGAGGTCAAGGCGATCGGGCTTTCCTACACTTGAGGGGTGGCCCGGCGCAACGAGGAGGTCGAGGCGCTCCTGCGGGAGTACGCCGACCTCGTCGCGATCACGGGAGGCGACGCCTTCAAGGCCCGCGCCTACGAGAAGGCGGCGCGTGCCATCGGCGGCCATCCCGCCGACATAGCGCGGATGGACGCCGACGGGCTCAGGGAGATCCCGAACGTGGGCCGGTCGATCGCCGAGAAGGTGGTCGAGTACCTGCGCACCGGGAGGATGGCGGTGGTCGAGGAGCGCAGGGCCGCGATCCCGGCCGGGGTGCGGGAGCTGATCACGATCCCCACCCTGGGGCCCAAGAAGGCGCTGCGGCTCTACGAGGACCTGCACATCTCGTCGGTGGACGCGCTGGCCGCGGCCATCGAGGCGGACGCGCTGGCCGACCTGAGGGGCTTCGGCGAGAAGACGCAGGAGAACATCCGGCACGGCATCGAGCTGCTCCGGCGGGCGGGCGCCCGGGTGCCGCTGCCGTCGGCGCTGGACACGGCCGAGGAGATCGTCGCCGCGCTGTCCGGGGTGGCGGGCTGCGAGCGCTGCGCCTACGCCGGCTCCCTGCGCCGGATGCGGGAGACCGTCGGGGATCTCGACGTCCTGGTCGCGGCGGAACGGTCGGCGCCGTTCATGGCGGCGCTGTGCGAGCTGCCGGCCACCGCCGAGGTCATCGCGCGGGGCACGAAGAAGACGTCGGTGCGCACGGCCAAGGGGCTCCAGGTCGACCTGCGGGTGCTGCCGCCGGAGTCGTGGGGCGCCGGAATGCAGTACTTCACCGGTTCCCGGGCGCACAACATCCGCACCCGCACCATCGCCGTGCACCGCGGGCTGAAGCTGTCCGAGTACGGCCTGTTCGACACCGGGAGCGGGGAGTCGGTCGCGTCCCGCACCGAGGAGGAGGTGTACGCACGGCTCGGGCTGCCGTGGATCCCGCCGGCGCTGCGGGAGGACCGCGGGGAGATCGAGGCGGCCCTGCGCGGTGAGCTGCCCGAGCTGGTGACCGAGCGGGACATCCGCGGTGACCTGCACACCCACACCGACCTCACGGACGGGCTCGCCCCGCTGGAGGCGATGGTGGAGGCGGCGGCCGAGCGCGGTCACGCCTACTACGCGGTCACCGACCACGCGCCGAACCTGTACATGCAGCGCATGACCGAGGAGAAGATCCTCGCCCAGCGGGAGCGGCTGCGGGAGCTGGACGGCACCCACCACCGGATGCGGCTGCTGCACGGCACGGAGCTGAACATCGGTCCGGACGGCGAGGTGGACTGGCCCCAGGAGTTCCTGGCCGGTTTCGATCTGTGCGTGGCCTCGCTGCACTCCCACTTCGACCAGGACCGGGCGGCCATGACCAGACGGCTGGTGCGGGCCTGCGAGAACCCGTACGTCGACATCATCGGGCACCCGACGACCCGGCTGATCGGCAAGCGGCCGGGGGTCGACGCCGACTGGGAGGAGGTGTTCGCGGCCTGCGCGCGTACCGGTACCGCGCTGGAGATCAACGCTCAGCCGGACCGGCTGGACCTGTGCGACGAGGACATCCTGCGCGCCAAGGCGTACGGGGTGAGGTTCGCCGTGACCTCCGACGCCCACTCCGTCCCGCACCTCGCGCAGCTGTGCTACGGCGTCGGCACCGCCCAGCGCGGCTGGCTCACCCGGGAGGACGTGATCAACACCTGGCCGCTGTCCCGGCTGCGCCGTTTCCTGCGCGGGAGCGGGCGGCACTGAGTCCCGGCCTCAGAGCGGCGCGCCCCCGCGCAGGGGCCGTACCGTGAGCGTGCCGCCGGCTCCGTGCTCGACCCGGGTGCCGAGGCCGCGGGCGTACCGGTCGAGTACGGTGCGCAGCCAGGCGGTGTCCTCGGTCGAGGCGTGCTCCAAGCGCAGCCGGCGTGCCTGGAACGGCACCATCCGCAGACCGGTCAGCCGGCCGGTGCCGGGCTCGACCGACACCAGGTACAGCAGCCGCAGGTCGTCGCGGTAACGCTCGTAGCCGCCGATGCCCTCGTAGTCGTCGACGAGGTCGCCGCTGCCGTAGAGGACGAGCCTGCCCCGGTACACCTCCGGTGGCCGTGGATGGTGCGAGGAGTGCCCGTGGACGATGTCGACGCCCGCGTCGACGAGCGCGTGGGCGAAGCGGACCTCGTCGCGGGAGACGGCGTAGCCCCAGTTGGGGCCCCAGTGGACGGACGCGACGACGATGTCGCCGGGCCGCTCGGCCTGCCGCAGGCGGTCGGCGAACCGCAGGGCGGCGGCCGCGGTCGGCGCGGTGACGAGGGCCACGCCGGGCCGTTCGGCGGTGGCGGCCCAGCTGTGCGGGATCCCACTGGACGGCATCCCGAAGGAGAAGACCAGGACACGTCCGCCCGGCCGCAGCGGGACGGTCGCCGGGCGCCATGCCGCGGCCGCGTCCCGGCCCGCCCCGGCGGTGCGCAGCCCGGCCGCCGCCAGGGAGTCCAGCGTCTCCCCGAGGCCGGCCGGCCCGAAATCGAGCACGTGGTTGTTGGCGAGGGCGCAGACGTCGGGGCGGGCCGCGGCGAGGCAGGGCAGGTTGGCCGGGTGCATCCGGTAGTGGACGGACTTGCCGGGCGCGAAGTCGCCGTCCCGGGTGACGGCCGTCTCCAGGTTGATCACCCGCACGTCCGGCGCGGCACGCTCCAGAACGGGCAGCGCCTCGCCCCATGGCCAGGTGTGGTCCACGGGCCGGGGTACCGGTCCGTTCGCCGCCTGTGCCAGGGCGACGTAGTCCCGGGCGTCGCGCACGTGGTCCTCCCGCAGGACCGGATCGCCGGGGTGCGGGAGGATCTGGTCGACGCCCCTGCCCAGCATGACGTCGCCCGTGAGGCACAGGGTGACGAGCCCCTCGGGCATGATCCGCGCCTACACGTGCGCGGGTGCCATGTGGTCCGTGAACCAGTCGCGGGCCAGCTCGGTCACCCTCTCCAGCGTGCCGGGCTCCGCGAAGAGGTGGGTGGCGCGGGGCACCACCTCGAGCCGGTTCTCGCACCGGAGTCGTGCCTGGGCGTCCCGGTTGAGGTCGAGCACCAGCGGATCGGCACCGCCGACGACGAGCAGGGTGGGCGCCGTCACCGCGGCCAGCCGTGGTCCGGCGAGATCGGGCCGGCCGCCGCGGGAGACGACCGCGGCGGCCCGCGCGGAGGGTTCGGCGGCGGCCCACAGGGCGGCGGCCGCGCCGGTGCTGGCGCCGAAGTAGCCGACGGCGAGCCCCTCGACGCCGGGTTCCGCGCGCAGCCGGCGGGTGGCGTCCAGCAGCCGGCCGGCCAGCAGCCCGATGTCGAAGACGTTGCTCCGGTCGCCCTCCTCCTCGTCGGTGAGCAGATCGAACAGCAGGGTGCCGAGCCCGGCCCGGTGCAGACCCTCGGCCACGAGCCGGTTGCGCGGGCTGTGCCGGCTGCTGCCGCTGCCGTGGGCGAAGGCCACGACGCCGGTGGCGCCGTCGGGCAGGGTGAGCCGCCCGCGCAGCCGCACGGGGCCGGCCGCCACCGTCACCTCCCGGTCCGTGGAACCGGCGCCGGCGGTGCGCGGGTGGCGGTTCGCGGCCCGCCGCAGACAGAGGGTGACCTCCTCGTCGTCGACCTGGGCGAAGTCGGCGTAGAACTGGCCGACGGCGGCGAAGTCCCAGGGGGTGGCCAGGCAGACGAGTTCGTCGGCGTCCGTGCCCAGTCTCCGGGCGAAGTCGCGCGGGGCCACGGGGACCGCCAGCACGACACGGGCCGCGCCCCACGCCCGGGCGATCCGGCAGGCGGCCCGAGCGGTGGAGCCGGTGGCCACTCCGTCGTCCACGACCAGCGCGGTCCGGCCGGCGACGGGGACGCGGGGCACCTCACCCCGGTAGCGCGCGGCCCGTTCCCGAAGCACCCGGCGCTCGTCCTCCTCGACCCGTGCGAGGTCCGCCGCCGTGACCCCGGTTCCCTTCAGCACCTCCTGGTTGATCACCCGCACGCCGTCCTCGCCGATCGCCCCCATGCCCAGCTCCGGCTGGTACGGCACACCGAGTTTGCGCACCAGGCAGATGTCCAGAGGCGCGTCGAGCGCCTCGGCGACCGCCGCGGCGACCGGCACCCCTCCTCGCGGCAGCCCCAGCACCACCACGTCCCGGCCCCTGAGGTGGCTGAGGCGAGCGCCCAGCCGCCGTCCCGCTTCGAGACGGTTTCTGAAGTGCACGGTGGGGCTCCTTCACTCCCGGGTCAGCCACAGCGGGGCCGGGCCGCCCTCCGTCTCGGCGGCTCCCGTCGACCTCATGTCCCCGTCGGCGGCGCGCAGCAGCATGCGGCCCATGGCGATGAGGGCGCGTCCGGCGGCGAGTTCGTCGCCGATGTCCGCCATCGCCGGGTCGTAGGGGTTGCGGCGGGCCTCCGCGTGGCTCTCCAGGACGTTGTCGCCGGTGTCCAGGACGATCCGGGCCGTGGTGTCCGGGTCGTGCTCGGACAGGTACAGGTTCAGCCGCCACTCCTTGACGGCCGGAGGACGGCTGCTCACGGGTCGGGTCATCGTCCGTCTCTCCTCCCTGCGCTACGGGCCCGGAAGGGCACGGCGGTTCGGCCCTTCCACTGTGCACCCGGCCGACGGCGGGCGCCTCCCCTGCCACGGGCAGAATGAGGCCATGACCACGCGCACCTGCCCCTGCGGGCTCCCCCGGTCCTACGACGCCTGCTGTGGCCGTTTCCACGCGGGTTCGGCCGCCGCGCCGACCGCCGAGGCGCTGATGCGGTCGCGGTACAGCGCGTTCGTGAAGGGGGACGCGGGGTATCTGCTGCGGACGTGGCATCCCCGGACCCGGCCGCAGCGGCTGGACCTCGATCCCGGGATGAAGTGGACCGGTCTGGAGATCCGCGGCAGCACCGACGGGTCCGCCTTCCACACCGCCGGGACGGTGACCTTCCGGGCCTCCTACCGGGGCGGTTCGCTGCTCGAGCGGAGCCGGTTCGAGCGGGTGGACGGGGCGTGGCTGTACGTCGACGCGGATTTCCCCGAAGAGCGCCGGTAGCGCCGCTAGGGGGCCAGGATGTCCAGTTCCTGGAGGGCGCCCACGGTGATCTCCCTGGTCAGTTCCTCCGCGCGGACCGCGTCGCCCGCGCGGACCGCCTCGGCCACGCGCACGTGCAGGGTGACGGCAGCCGGGTCGGGGTCCTCGAACATGACCTCGTGATGGGTGCGGCCGGCCAGGACCTCCGCGACGACGTCGCCGAGGCGGGCGAACATCTCGTTGCCCGAGGCGTTGAGGACGGCCCGGTGGAAGGCGATGTCGTGGATCAGGTACGCCTCCAGCTTGTGGCCGCGTGAGTTGGCCACCATGCCGAGCGCGCACTCGGTGAGTTCGGCGCACTGCTCCGCGCTGGCGTGCTTGGCGGCGAGGCCCGCCGCGACCGGTTCGATCGCGGACCGCAGCACGGTCAGGGAGCGGAGCTGGTGCGGGCGGTCGGCGCCCGCGAGACGCCAGCGGATGACCTGCGGGTCGTAGACGTTCCACTCGGCCTTCGGGCGGACCGTCACGCCCACGCGGCGGCGGGACTCGACCAGGTGCATGGACTCCAGCACCCGCACCGCCTCGCGCATCACGGAGCGTGACACCTCGAAGTGCTGTGCGAGTTCGTCCGTGCGCAGAACGCTGCCGGGCGGGTACTCGCCCGCTGTGATCGCGGGGCCGAGGGAGTCCAGTACGCGGCCGTGCAGCCCCCGGCCCGGTGTGCTCATGCACTCAGCGTACGGCGTGGATCACGGAACCAAAAAGTCAGACTTATACGTCACAGACTCTTGAATTCGTCGTACCTAATGGGTTTCAGTGTGGCGACGCCGATCTGGCGTCGGATGTCGAGGAAGACAGCGAGGCAGTCATGCGTACCCCCCAGGTCGTCGTCGTCATGGGCGTCGCGGGGACGGGCAAGACCACCATCGGTCCCTTGCTCGCCGCGCGGCTGGGCGTGCCGTACGCCGAGGGCGACGACTTCCACCCGAAGGCCAACATCGACAAGATGTCGGCCGGGATCCCGCTCGAGGACAGCGACAGGTGGCCGTGGCTCGACGCCATCGGGCACTGGGCGCACGGGCGGGCCGGACTCGGCGGGGTCGTCAGCAGCTCGGCGCTGAAGCGGTCGTACCGCGACCGGCTCAGGGCCGTCGCCCCCGGAATCGTGTTCGTGCACCTCACGGGCGACCGGAAGCAGATCGAGGACCGGATGCGGCAGCGGCAGGGGCACTTCATGCCGACCGCGCTGCTGGACTCCCAGTTCGCCACGCTGCAGCCCCTGGAGCCGGACGAGGCGGGCGTCGACGTCGACGTCAGCGGCGACCCCCAGGAGATCACCCAACGCGCCGTGCGCGCACTGGCCGCGCTTCCCGTCGCATCCGAGTAGCACCTCCCCCGTCCCCCGTACATCACAAGGGAACCCCGTGACCAGACTCAGCGTCGAGATGCTGGCAGCGGACGCGCCTGCGCCGATCACCTCCGCCGGACACGCCCAGCTGGGCATCGCCGTCCTGGTGGGCATCGCCGTCATCGTCGTGCTCATCACCAAGTTCAAGCTCCATGCCTTCCTGGCCCTGACCCTCGGGTCACTGGTGCTCGGCGCGGTCGCCGGAGCGCCGCTCGACAAGGCCATCGTCAGCTTCACCACCGGACTCGGCACCACGGTGGCCGGCGTCGGCGTCCTGATCGCGCTCGGGGCGATCCTGGGCAAGCTGCTCGCCGACTCCGGCGGCGCCGACGAGATCGTGGACACGATCCTCGCCAAGGCGGGCGGGCGCGCCATGCCCTGGGCGATGGTGCTGATCGCGTCCGTGATCGGCCTGCCGCTGTTCTTCGAGGTCGGCATCGTGCTGCTGATCCCGGTCGTGCTGATGGTCGCCAAGCGCGGCAACTACTCCCTGATGCGCATCGGCATCCCCGCCCTCGCCGGTCTGTCGGTGATGCACGGGCTGATCCCGCCTCACCCCGGCCCGCTGGTCGCGATCGACGCGCTGCACGCCAATCTGGGCCTGACCCTGGCGTTCGGCATCCTCGTCGCCATACCGACGGTGATCGTCGCCGGTCCGCTGTTCTCGAAGGTCGCGGCCCGCTGGGTGGACGTCCCGGCCCCCGAGCGCATGCTGCCGCAGCGCCCCTCGGAGGAGCTGGAGCGCCGTCCGGGCTTCGGCGCGACGCTCGCCACCGTGCTGCTGCCGGTGGTGCTGATGCTGGCCAGGGCGCTGGTGGACATCGTCATCGACGACCCGGCGAACCGGACCCAGCGCGTCTTCGATGTCATCGGCTCGCCGCTGATCGCCCTGCTCGCCGCCGTGCTCGTCGGCTTCTTCACCCTGGGCCGGCCCGCCGGATTCAGCAAGGACCGCCTGCAGCAGACCGTCGAGAAGGGCCTGATGCCCATCGCCGGCATCCTGCTGATCGTCGGCGCGGGCGGCGGCTTCAAGCAGACACTGATCGACTCCGGCGTGGGCCGGATGATCCTGGACGTCTCCAAGGACTGGTCGATCCCGGCACTGCTGCTGGGCTGGCTGATCGCGGTGGTGATCCGGCTGGCGACCGGCTCGGCGACGGTGGCGACGGTCTCCGCGGCCGGTCTGGTCGCGCCGCTCGCGGCCGGCATGTCGGCCACCCACACCGCCCTGCTGGTCCTCGCCATCGGCGCCGGCTCCCTCTTCTTCAGCTTCGTCAACGACGCCGGCTTCTGGCTGGTGAAGGAGTACTTCGGGCTGAGCGTCGGGCAGACCGTCAAGACCTGGTCGGTGATGGAGACGATCATCTCGGTGGTCGCCGGCGGCCTGGTCCTGCTGCTGTCCCTGGTGATCTAGGGCCTTTCGTTTGGATCGTGCCGGATCAGGGAGCGGGGCATGATCCAAACGAGAGGCCCTGGAAGCGGTACGGCGATGACGGCTCACCCCCTCCTCGACATCGGCGGCCGCCGGGACCGCGGGCGTCGAGGAGCGGGTGGGCCCGCTCGACATCGTGGCCGACGACACCGGAGTTCCGAGGAGGGCGCCTACGGGCGCCACAGACGGTGTTCCCGCTCCGCCCACTGCCTCGTCACCGTCCCCGTCCGCAGCCCTCTTCGCGCCTCCGGGTCGCCCAGGGCCATGCCGATGTGGCCTGCCAGGACCACGCCGATCGTCAGGGCCAGCCAGTCGTGGACGAAGGTCGCCGAGGTGCGCCACATCAGCGGCGCGAGGCGGGTGAACCACATCAACAGGCCCGTGCCGAGCATGACCAGCGTCGCCCCGGAGATCCAGGCCGCGTAGATCTTCTGGCCGGCGTTGAACTTGCCGGCCGGACGCGAGGCGTGCCGTCTGTCGCGGCTGAGGGCGGCGAGCAGCCAGAGCCGGTCGTGCGGTCCGAAGCGGTTGAGGAAGCGCAGATCGGCGCGGAAGGCGCGGGAGGCCAGCCCCAGCAGGACCGGCACCGGCAGCGCGAGTCCCGCCCACTCGTGGACGCGGACGACCAGTTCGCGGCGGCCCACCAGGACCGCCACCTGCGGGATGTAGAGGGCGGCCGCGGTCACCACGCACACGCCCATCAGCGCCGCCGTGCCGCGGTGCACCCACCGTTCGGCCCGGCTGAAGCGGCGGACGCGGGCGCTCGGCGGGGCCGGGGTCTCAGCTCGTACGCTCATCGGACCGTCCGTTCGAGCGGCCGACCCAGGCGTCGACGTCGTAACCGAGGTTCTCCCAGTAGCCGGGCTTCACCCGGTCGGTGACCGTGATCCCGGAGAGCCATTTGGCCGACTTGTAGAAGTACATCGGGGCTACGTAGAGGCGGACCGGGCCGCCGTGGTCGTGGCCGATGTCCTTGTCCTGCATGCGCAGGGCGACCAGGACGTCCGGCCGGCGGGCCTGGTCGAGGGTGAGGCTCTCGCTGTAGGTGCCGTCGAAACAGGTGAAGCGGAGCGCCTTGGCGGAGGGGTGGACGCCCGCCGCGTCCAGCAGGTGGGAGAGCCGTACGCCCTCGAAAGGGGTGCCGGGGACGCGCCAGCCGGTGACGCACTGCACGTCCCTGACCAGCCGTGTCCGGGGCAGGGCACGCAGCTCGGCGAGGGTGTAGCTGCGCGGGTGGTCGACCAGGCCGTCGATGGTGAGGCGGTAGTCCGCGGGGCTCTTGTGCGGGACGGAGGCGGCGACGGAGTAGTAGCGGAAGCCGCCGCCGTTGGGCAGCAGGCCGGTGAGCCCGGTGGGGTCCTTGCCGGCGACGGTGCCGAGGACGCCTTCGAGGCCGCGCTGGAGTACGGGCGCGGCGACCACGCCGAACGCGCCCAGGCCGAGGGTGCCGAGGAAGACCCGGCGGCCGACCGGCCGGCCGTTCTGCTCCTCGGGTTGTTCAGGGTTCACAAACTCATTCGAGCACTCGGGGCCGCGCGCGGCCAGGGAAGCGGGCGGCCGGTCAGAATTCCGTAATCACTTCTCAGGTACGTCTCGGAAAGCCGTGTGTCTCAGCGCGAGCCGCGCGGATGCGGAAGTGCGGGCCTGTCACTGCCCGAGCGCGCGGGCGCGGGCCGCGTGGAAGGCCGTCAGGGGGTCGTGGTGCGCGTACGACCAGGGAGCCGGGGTGGCGTGCTCACCGATGCGCTGGAACAGGGCCGCCGCCTCGGCCGGGCGGCCCGCGCAGGACAGGGCGAAGGCGAGGTGGTTGAGGTCGAGGTGGCGGCGGGGGTGCTCGTCGTGCTCCCACTCCAGCCACCAGTCGAAGCCGGCGCGCAGGATGCGACGGGCCCGGGGACCGGACCAGTGCCCGGAGGCGGCCGGGTCGGCCGGGGTCAGGCCGGTGGCGGCGAGGACCCGGTAACGCTCGGCGTACGCGACGACCGGCAGCACGGCCAGCGGGGAATCGGCGGGGGCCTGTGCGGCGGCCAGCTCGGCGAGGTCGTACACCTCGTGGGTCTCCGCGCGGCCGCCCGGGGGCCGCTCGGCGAGGCGGGCGATCACCAGGTGGTGGGCGTGGTGGTGCTCGGGGTGGCGGCGGCGCAGCTCGGCGAAGGTGCCGAGCACCTCGCGCTCCGGGCCGAGGGCGCGAGCGAGCAGGAGCAGGCCGAGCCAGGGGGTGGGATCGGCGGGGGCGAGCGCGGCGGCCGTGGCGCAGGCCTCGCGGGCCCGGCCGGATTCCTCTTTGCCGCGCCGGGCTCGCTCGACCAGGGCCAGGGCGTACAGCGTGGCGGCGTCGGCGGACCCGGGCTCGGTGCGTACCCAGTCATGTGCCCAGGCGGCCGCGTACGGCTCCCGCGCCAGCACGGTGAGGCGGTGGCCGCGGCGGTCCCAGTCGTCGCCGGTGTGCAGCAGCAGGGCGCGGGCGGCCTGCCGGCGGCCCTGGGCCAACGCGGCCCGGGCGGTGCGCAGCGCGGCGTCGTCGAGGGCGTCGAGGGCGTCGTCGAAGGCGCCGCGGTCGTCCGGGGCGGTTTCGCCGGACGGGTCCGTGCGGGCCCGGCGAGCGCCGAGCAGAGGCGGGATTGGGGGCACCGCGGACTTCCTGTTTCTCGGGCTGCCATCGACCGATCACACACAGCAAACCCCGAGCCACGGATGGCGTCAAGCGGAACCGGAGTGTTGACGGCTTCAACTTCCGTGACTCGAGAGGAACTTGAGAGCATGAGCGCAGGCCGGCGGTCCGCGCCCCGGGTTCGGGCGGATTTCTGTGGCGCGCGCCATGGCGCCGGGCGGTCCGGACCCGGAACATGGCCGGACGGTCCCGCCGCCGCCCCCGATCCACCCCCTTGACCGACCGGGCAGCGTGACCGAGTCAACCGCCAGGTTCCGGGTACTCTCCGGGTCGATGCCGTCCCGGGAGCGCTACAGTCGGCCACTGCCCGTCCGTGGTCCGGCCGGATGATCGAGGTACGCAGCGTGTCCGTTCTGGTTCTCCTTCTCGCCGTGGGTGCGGCCTGCTGTCTGGGTTTCGGGTTCGTTCTGCAGCAGAACGTCGCACAGCGGGCGCCGCTCAACGACTTCCTCTCGCCCCGGCTGCTGCTCGACCTGATGCGGGTGCCGCGCTGGCTGGGCGGCCTGGGTCTGATGGTGGCCGGCATGGTGCTGGGCGCGATCGCGCTCGGCAGGGGGGAGATCTCCCTGGTCGAGCCGTTGCTCGCGACCAATCTGCTGTTCGCGCTCGCCCTCTCCCGCCACCAGACCAGACAGCCGCTGGGCCGACAGGGCTGGGCCGGTCTGCTGCTGCTCGCGGGAGGGGTGAGCGCGTTCATCATGGCGGGCGAGCCGCGCGGCGGCAGCGCCGTCGCCGACCCGCTGCGGCACTGGCTGATCATCGGCGCCATGGTGGGCCCGGCGCTCCTGCTCACGGCGTACGCCAAGCGCTCCCGGCTGAGCTGGGGGCCGGTCCTGCTGGCCATCGCCGCCGGGCTGCTGTACGGCGTGCAGGACGCGCTGACCCGGGTGAGCGGCACACGCTTCTCCGAGGGCGGCTTCACGGAGCTGTTCAGCGGCTGGCAGCCGTACGGTGTGCTGGCGTGCGGAGTCACCGGGCTGATCCTGGTGCAGAGCGCGTTCGAGACCGCGCCGCTGCGCATGTCACTGCCCGCGCTCACCGCGGCCGAGCCGCTCGCCGGGATCCTGTGCGGGGTGGGCTTCCTCGGTGACCGGCTGCGCACCGACACCGGGGCGCTGGCCTGGGAGGCGGCCGGGCTCGCGGCCGTCGTCACGGGCATCGTGCTGCTCGGGCTGCACCCGGCGATGCCGTGCGGTGCGGCGAAGGCGGAGCCCCCGGCCCGGGACCTGCAGCGGCGCTGAACCCGCCTGCTTGGATGGGGGTATGAACCCCGCTGACGAGATCCTCGACATCGTCGACGAGAACGACCAGGTCATCGCCCAGTACCCACGTGGCGAGGCGTACGCCCGCGGGCTGCGCCACCGCTGCGTGTTCATCCAGGCCCGGGACGCGGCCGGCCGGCTCTTCGTGCACCGGCGCACGGCCACCAAGCTGGTGTACCCCTCGCTGTACGACATGTTCGTCGGCGGAGTCGTCGGGGCGGGTGAGGCCTACGACGAGGCGGCCCTGCGGGAGGCCGAGGAGGAGCTGGGCGTGAGCGGACTGCCCCGGCCGGCCTTCCTCTTCAAGTTCCTGTACGACGACGGGGCCGGGAACAGCTGGTGGTCGGCGGTGTACGAGGTGCGCTGCGAGCTGCCGGTGCGGCCCCAGGCGGAGGAGGTCCAGTGGTACGGCTTCCTGCCCGAGGAGGAGGTCGAGCGGCGGCTCGGCGAGTGGGAGTGGGTGCCGGACGGGCTGGCCGCGTACGAGAGGCTGAGGGTGTTCCGGGCCGGCCGGTGACGCGCCGGTAGGGTCGTCGGCGTGAGCGAATTCGTACGGAACATCCGGCTGTGGTTCGCGCCGGACCTGGTGCGGGAAGAGGGTGGCACGCCCGACTACCGGTTCTCGCTGGCCAACGAGCGCACCTTTCTGGCCTGGCTACGGACCGCGCTCGCGCTGATCGGCGGCGGATTCGCGGTGGACCAGTTCCTGCCGGACCTGCGCTGGGCGTGGCGGGTCGGTCTCGCGCTCGCGCTGCTGGGGGCCGGTGTGCTGTGTTCCCTGCGGGCGGTGAACCACTGGGTGCGCTGCGAGCGGGCGATGCGGCGCGGCGAGGACCTGCCCGCCTCCCGGTTCCCGGCGCTGCTGAGCCTGGTCGTCGCGGTGGTGGCTGTCGCGATGCTCGTCGTGGTGCTGGTCGGATGGGAGGGGTGAGCCCCGCGGGCCGGGACCCCGGGCTGCAGCCCGAGCGCACCCGGCTGGCCTGGCGCCGCACGACCCTGTCCGCCGCCGTGGCCGCCGTACTCGCCGCGAAGAGCGCCCTGCACGGCGGGTCGGCCACGGGGATCCTCGGGTGCGCGGTGTGCTGTGCGCTGTGGCTGGGCTTCCTCCAGGTCGCCCACCACCGCATCCACGCCCTGTCCCGGGGCACCCCACCGCCCGCGCTCGCCCCCCGCCACGCGACGGCAGCGGCCCTGTGCGCGGTGGCGATGGCCGTGTGCGCGGCCGTACTCGTGGTTTAGGTCCTTGTCCGGCCGACCGTGCCGGACGAACCCTAGGGTGCCTTTCGTCTGGATCATGCCCGGCATGATCCAGACGAGAGGCCCTAGGCGCCGCCTTCCGCCGGCTCCCGGTCCACCGTCACCACGATCTTGCCGCGGGTACGGCCCTCCTGGTTCAACCGGTGCGCGTCCGCCGCCCGCTCCAGCGGGAACGTCTCCTGTACGTGCACGGACACCACCCCCTGTTCGGCCAGCTCGGCGAGTTTCCCCAGGTCCTCGGCGTCCGGCCGGACGAAGCAGTAGCGCCCGCCGTGACCCGCCACCTCCGGGTCGGCGATCGACGCCAGGCGGCCCCCGGGAGCGAGCAGGCCGGCGGAGGTCCTGAGGGTGTCGCCGCCGATGGTGTCGAACACCGCGTCCACCCCCTTCGGGGCCAGCCCGCGCACCCGTTCGGCCAGGCCGTCGCCGTAGGTCACCGGCTCGCCGCCGAGGGCGCGGACGTGGTCGTGGTTGCGCTCGCTCGCCGTGCCGATCACCCGGGCACCGAGGTGCGCGGCGATCTGGACGGCCAGGGAGCCGACCCCGCCGGCCGCCGCGTGGACCAGCACGGTCTCGCCGCGCCCGACCCGCAGCGCCTTGACGAGCACCTGGTAGGCGGTGAGCCCGGCCAGCGGGAGTCCGGCGGCCTCCGTGAAGGACAGGTTGCGCGGCTTGCGGGCCAGCGTGCGGACGGGCGCGGCGACGTACTCGGCGAAGGTGCCCCGGGACAGGAAGTCCTCGCGGACGTAACCGATGACCTCGTCGCCGGCGGAGAACTCCGTGACCGAGGCACCGGGCCGGACGACCACCCCGCTGACGTCCCAGCCGGGGACCACCGGGAACACGGCGTCCAGGAGCGCGTCGAGATGGCCCTCACGGCACTTCCAGTCGACCGGGTTGACGGCCGCGGCACGCACCTCGACCAGCACCTGGTCGGGGCCGACCTTGGGGTCGCGCAGCTCGCCGTACTCCAGTACCTCGGGTCCGCCGTAGCGGCTGTAGCTGATGCCCTTCATGCCCTGACCCTCCGGGGAGCTCGAACGCCACGCAACCGGGATGCCCTGATATGTCCCGTTCGCGTGGCAGCCTGTCCGTCGTCAACACCCCCGTACCCCGAAGGTGAGCACCATGACCACCCTCCACCAGGAGCACACCGAACACGCGACACACAGCCACGGCCCGGACTGCGGGCACACGGCCGTGCCGCACGGCGACCACCTCGACTACGCGCACGACGGCCATCTGCACCGGGAGCACGAGGGCCACTGGGACGAGTGCGAGCCGGCCGGGCACACCGCGCACGCGGGTCATGAGCACGTGCACCACGACGAGTGCGGCCACGCACGGGTGCGGCACGGCGACCACGTCGACTATCTGCATGACGGACACCGGCACGCCGAGCACGGCGACCACTGGGACGACCACTGACCCGGCCGGCCCGAAGCGGCCGGCGGCTCCCCCGGCGGCGCGTCGGGGAGCCGTCGTCCTATGGTGGCTCCGATCACGTTTCGCACTACGTTCGGCACTTGCACTGGACGACATACCGACCGGTCGGCATCATGAGTCGGGTCTTGTTCTCCCGTTCGTAGGAGTGACCTCATGAGCGCCGACCACCCGCCCGGACTCGACCTGGACCGGCTGCGCGCCCTGCTCGACCGCGAGTGCCCCGGTCTGGTGAACGGCCCCCTGACCGGCCGGCTGATCGAGGGCGGACGGTCGAACCTCACCTACGCGGTCTCCGACGGCACCTCGAAGTGGGTCGTACGGCGGCCTCCGCTCGGCCATGTGCTGGCCACCGCGCACGACATGAAGCGCGAGCACCGGGTGATCAGCGCCCTGCACCAGACGCAGGTGCCGGTGCCGCGGCCGGTGCTGCTGTGCGAGGACGAGGACGTGCAGGGGGCACCGTTCTACGTCATGGAGTTCGTCGAGGGCACCCCGTACCGCACCGCCCAGCAGCTCGCCCCGCTGGGTGCGGAGCGCACCCGGAACGCGGTGCTGTCCCTGGTCGACACCCTCGTGGAGCTGCACGCGGTGGACCCCGCCGCGGTGGGCCTCGAGGACTTCGGCCGTCCGGAGGGCTTCCTGGACCGGCAGCTGCGCCGCTGGGGCAAGCAGCTGGACGCCTCCCGCAACCGCGAGCTGCCCGGCATCGACGAGCTGCACGCGGCCCTCGGACGCGCGCTGCCGGCCTCCCCCGCCCCGGCCGTCGTGCACGGCGACTACCGGCTGGACAACGTCCTGATCGGCTCGGACGACAGGATCAAGGCGATCCTCGACTGGGAGATGTCGACGCTCGGCGACCCGCTCACCGACCTGGGCCTGCTGGTGATGTACAGCCAGCCGCTCGGGATGCCCGACTCGCCCGTCTCCACGACCGCCGAGGCGCCGGGGCACCCGTCCCCGCAGGAGCTGATCGAGCGGTACGCCGCGCGCTCGGGGCGCGACGTCTCCGCCGTCTCCTGGTACACGGCGTTCGCCTGGTTCAAGCTCGCCGTGATCCTGGAGGGCATCCACTACCGGTACACGCTGGGCCAGACGGTCGGGCGGGGCTTCGACCGCATCGGCGCACTCGTGCCCGTCTTCATCGACCACGGACTGACCACTCTCCAGGAAGGCTGACCGGACATGGACTTCGCGTTCGACGCACGCACCGAGGAACTGCGCGCCAGGCTCCTCGCCTTCATGGACGAGTACGTCTACCCGGCCGAGGCGGTCGCCGAGGAGCAGCGGGCCGCGCTGGCCTCGCCGTGGGACACCCCGGCCGTGGTCGGGGAGCTGAAGGCCGAGGCCCGCAGGCAGGGCCTGTGGAACCTCTTCCTCCCCGATGCCGAGCACGGCGCCGGGCTGACGAACCTCCAGTACGCGCCCCTCGCCGAGATCACCGGCCGCTCCCCGCACCTCGCGCCGACCGCGACGAACTGCGCCGCGCCCGACACCGGGAACATGGAGGTGCTGGCGCAGTTCGGCGACGAGCGGCAGCGGAAGCAGTGGCTGGAGCCGCTGCTGGCGGGTGAGATCCGCTCGGCCTTCGCGATGACCGAGCCGGAGGTGGCCTCCTCGGACGCCACGAACATCACCACGCACATCGAGCGGGACGGCGACGAGTACGTCGTCACCGGCCGCAAGTGGTACATCTCCGGGGCGATGAACCCGGACTGCAAGATCTTCATCGTGATGGGCAAGACGGACCCGGACGGGGCGGACATCCGCCGCCAGCAGTCCATGGTCCTGGTCCCGCGCGACACCCCGGGCGTCACCGTCACGCGCGCGATGCAGGTGTTCGGCTACGAGGACCACTCGCACGGCGGGCACGCCGAGGTGGTCTTCGACCACGCGCGCGTACCGGTGTCCAACCTGATCGGCGAGGAGGGCGGCGGCTTCGCCATCGCTCAGGCACGGCTCGGCCCCGGCCGCATCCACCACTGCATGCGGCTGATCGGCATGGCCGAGCGGGCGATCGAGCTGATGTGCCGGCGGGCCGGGTCCCGCACCGCGTTCGGCAAGGCGCTCGCGCAGCAGGGCGTGGTCCAGAACTGGATCGCCGACGCCCGGGTCACCGTCGAGCAGTTGCGGCTGCTGGTGCTGAAGACGGCCTGGCTGATGGACACCGTCGGCAACAAGGGCGCCCACACCGAGATCCAGGCCATCAAGATCGCCACTCCGCGTGCGGTGGTCGGCATCCTGGACCGCGCGATCCAGCTGCACGGCGCGGGCGGCGTGAGCCAGGACTTCCCGCTGGCCGAGCTGTACGCGAGCGCCCGCACCCTGATGCTCGCCGACGGCCCGGACGAGGTGCACCAGCGGTCGCTGGCGCGGCGGGAGTTGAAGAAGCACCTGTGAGCACCCGGCCGGTGCGGACACCGCCACCGCATCGGCCGCTCCCGCCCCTACCGCCGAGGCCCGTCGCTCCCGTCCCGTGCACCGCGCTCTTCGCGTGTGTCTCCCGTACCTCCGCCACACCGGCCCGACTCCCGTACCGCCACCGCCCGTTGGTTCCCTCCCGTATCGCCGCCCCGGTGCTCCCCCGTGTTCCCGTGCGCGGTTGAGTGCTCGTCCGGTGTGTGGTGTCGTACCCCTTCCGGAACCGGCCGGGGACGGCCGGCGGCGCGTGGAGTGGGGGAAGCATGACGGACCTGCGGGACCAGCCGGGGTGGGGCGCGGCGGCGGAGTCCAGAGTGACCTTGGAGCGGCTGCTGTCCGTCGTGGGCTCCGGGGCCCTGGAACTGGACACGGCACCCGGGGGACTGGCGGTGGCCGTCACCGGTGTCACCGTACTGGACGTGCTGGACCCCGAGATCCGGGCAGGGGAGCTGCTGCTCGCGGTCGGCGTCGACGCCGGGTCGGCCCACGCGGTGGATGTCGTACGCCGGGCCGGCGTCGCGGGAGCCTGCGGCGTCGTGTTCGGGCCGGGCCGTCCCGAACGGGCCGCCGGGGCGCTGCGGGCGGTCGCCGAGGAGGCAGGGACGGCGGTGCTCTTCCGCACCGCCTGGTGTCCCTGGTCCCAGCTGGTCGGACTGGTGCGGGCCGGGCTTGCCTCGGCGGGGGTCCCGCCGGTGCCGGCGGCGGCGGGGCTGGCCCTGGGGGACCTCAACGGGCTGGCCGACGCGGTGGCCGCCCTGGTCGGCGGCGCGGTGACCATCGAGGACACGGAGTCCCACGTGCTGGCGTACTCCTCGACCGAGGAGGACGTGGACGAGCTGCGCCGGCTGACCATCCTCGGCCGGCGCGTTCCGTCCTGGCGCGTGGCCGCCATGCGGGAGGCGGGGTTCTTCCGCGCCCTGTGGGGAACGGACGACGTGCTCTACCGGCGGGCCCGCGGGGAGGACCCGGAGCGCCTGGTGTGTGCCGTCCGGGCGGGCGGCGAGGTGCTCGGGTCCGTATGGGTGGCCGCGGTCGCGGGCCGGCCCCTGTCCCCGAACGCGGCGGAGGCCCTGCGCGCGGCTTCCCGTACGGCCGCCGCGCACCTGCTCCACCACCGCACGCGCGGTGCGGACAGCCGTCTGGTGGAGGACGCGGCGCGTGCGCTGCTGGAGGAGCGCGGTTCCGCCGAGGTCCTCGCCGAGCGGGCGTCGCTGCCGGCGCAGGAACCCTGCGCCGTCCTGGCGGTGGGCTTCGCGATCGGCACCCCCGACGACGCCTCGTCCGCGGACCCGTCCGACGAGCGGTCCGACGACCCGTCGAGCGACCCGTACGGCGACCCGTCGAGAATGTACGCCCTGCTCACCCTGCACTGCGCGGCGCTCCTCCGGCACCGGATCGTGGTCGTGCCGGCGGGCGGGCGGGCCCTGCTACTGGTGGGCGCGCTGGACCCGCACCAGGCCGGCGAGCAGGTGACGGAGGTCGGGAAGTCGCTGGCCGCTCAGCTGTCCGCCACGACCGCCCGGCAGGTGAGAGTCGGACTGGGGGACGTGGTCCCGGCGCTGGCGCGGGCGGCCGAGTCGCGCCGGTCGGCGGAGCTGGCTCTCAAGGCCCTCGCCCGGGCCGGGGGATCACGCGCTGTCGCGCGGGTCGAGGACGTCGCGGACACGATCGGCATCATGCAGGTGGTCGAAGGGCTGCGTGACGTGGAACTGCCGCCGGGGACGTCGGTGGCGCGGCTGACCGCGTTCGACGCCGAGCAGAACGGAAGCCGCCTTGTGGAGACCCTGCGGGCCTACCTCGACCACTTCGGTGACGTGTCCGCCGCCGCTCGCAGCCTTTCGGTCCACCCCAACAGTCTGCGGTACCGGCTGGGCCGGATCACCGCGGTCTCGGATCTCGATCTCGACAGCCCGGACGCCCGGCTGCTGGCGCACCTTCAGTTACGACTGCGGGGGCACGACAAGGGAACGGGATCCGGTCCGCCGGCAGCACCGTGACACCGGGGACAGGCGGGTCCGGCCGGCGGCACCGTGGCCGTGACACCGGGATCCGGCCGGTCCCGCCGGCGGCACCGTGGCCGTGGCACCGGGGGCCCGTCGGGCCCGGCGTTCGTCCGTGCGCACCAAGGTGGGGCCCTGTTGTCGTCGGGGCGCACAACGGCGCGTACGGCGGGGTCCGGTCGTCCGGTCCGGCCGCCGTCGTGAGAGGGGCGCCTTTGACGAATCGACGAAGACGGCAGGCGGTCACGGCCAGCAGTCTGGGACTGCGCTCGGGGACCGACCCGGGCCCGTGATCCCGACACCGGAAGGCTCACCATGACCGCTGTGACCCCCGCCGCCGCGCGGCGTGAACGCATCCTGCGGGAAGCCGTTCGGCAGCAACTGCTGCACCCGGAAGAGGCCCTGCTGGCCGCCTTCGTCGACCTCGACGGGGTCGAGGCCACGGTCGGGGCCCTGCACGACGCCTTCCCGGGCCCGCCCGAACTGCCCCACGTCCTGCACACGTTCGCCGCGAAGGCCAACTGCCTCGTCCCCGTACTGAGGGAGTTGAAGCACCTCGGCATGGGCTGCGAGGTCGCGACCGCGGGTGAGCTGGCCCGGGCGCTGGCGGCCGGCTTCCCCGCCGACCGGATCGTCTTCGACGCTCCCGCCAAGACACAGGCGGAGCTGGAACGGGCCCTGGCCCTCGGAGTGACCGTCAACGCGGACAACTTCCAGGAACTGGAGCGGATCGAGCGGGTGCTCGCGCACCGCGCTTCGACCTCGCGCATCGGGGTGCGCGTCAACTGCCAGATCGGCGGCGGCACCATCGCCGCGATGAGCACGGCCACCAGCACCTCGAAGTTCGGCGTCCCGTTGACCGACCCGGGCAACCGGGAGCGGCTGATGCGGGCATTCGGCGAGCATCCGTGGCTGACCTGGGTGCACACGCACACCGGGTCCCAGGGCTGCCCCCTCGACCTCATGGCCCGCGGGGTGGCCCAGGCGGTGGAGTTCGCCGACCAGGTGGAGGCGGCTTTCGGCCCGGGCCGGGTCACGGGCATCGACATCGGCGGCGGACTCCCCGTCAACTTCGCCGACGACGAGGTCACGCCCACCTTCGCGACGTACGTCGAACAGCTGCGGGCCCACGCCCCGAGGCTCTTCGGGGGCAGGTACCAGGTCGTCACCGAGTTCGGCCGCTCGCTCCTCGCCAAGAACGGTTTCCTGGCCGCGTACGTCGAGTACACCAAGAACGCCGGGGGCCGGCCGATCGCGGTCACCCACGCGGGCGTGCAGGTCGCCACCCGGACCGTGTTCAACCCCGACGCCTGGCCGCTGCGGATCGAGGCGCACGACGGGTCCGGCGCGGCCAAGCGGGGCAGGCCCGTACGCCAGGACGTCGCGGGCCCCGCCTGCTTCGCCGGCGACCTGCTGGCACGCGACCGCGCGCTGCCGTCGCTCCAGCCCGGCGACCTGGTCGTCGTCCCGGACACCGGCGCCTACTACTTCTCGACGCCGTTCCACTACAACAGCCTGCCCGAACCGGCGGTGCACGGCGTCCGGGTGCACGCGGACGGCCGGATCCACTTCACGCTCATCCGTCCCGCGCAGGACCCGTGGCTGCTGTCGGAGCAGGACGGTGTCAGCACGCCGCCCCGGGAACCGGTGGGCGCCCCGGCCCGCGGCGCCAGGTGAGGAGTCCGAGGGTGTCCCGGTCCGACCGTCCGCGGCCCGGCCGGGACGGCCCGCTCCTCACTCAGCGAGCCGCCCTCGTGTTCCTGCTGGCCGCCCTGGCCGGCGTCGGTGCCACCGTCCTGGCAGCGCTGGCGGGCAGCGCGTGGCCGGTCGCGGTGAGCGCGGGCTGCGGTGCGGCCGCCACGGCCGTTCTGTTCTTCAAGGAGATCATCGGCTAGGCGGCGCGGCGGGCACCGGTCCTACGGCCGCAGCGCCCGCAGCAGCAGGTCGGCGAGGTGGTCGGCGACCTCCTGGGGAGCCAGGGGGCCGTTGGGGCGGTACCAGGTCGACAGGTGGTGGACCGAGCCGAAGTGGTAGTCCACGACCAGGTCGGCCGGCGTGGCCGTGGAGAAGACACCCGTCTTCTGGCCCTCCTCCACGAGCGCGCGGAAGCGTTCGTGGTAGCGGCGGCGCTCGGCGCGGACCTGCTTGCTCTTCTCCGGGCTCAGGTGGTGCATGGAGCGGAAGAAGATCATCGCGTCGTCGAGGTGCTCGATCGTCGTGACCACGACGTCCGCCGCCGCGGCTCTGAGCCGCTTCTCGACCGGCTCGTCGGCGTCCGCGAACGCGTCGAGACGCTCCTGCTGGACACGCAGCACGCGCGCGTACACCTCGTGCAGGAGGTCGTCCTTGGAGCCGAAGTAGTGGTACAGCGCCCCCTTGGTGACGCCGGCCGCCTCCACGATCTCCTGCACCGAGGTACGGTCGTAGCCCTGCTCGGCGAAGAGCCGGGTGGCGGCGGCCAGCAGCCGCTGTGGAACGGGGGGCCCGTCTCCGTCCGTCGTCCTGGGCACTGCCGCCACCTGCCTTTCCTCGTCGCCTACTGAACGGCGTCGCTGTTGTCGTGCGCGCGGGAACGCAGTTCCCGACGGAGGATCTTCCCACTCGCCGTCTTGGGCAGGTCGGGCAGGATCTCCACCTGACGCGGGTATTTGTAGGCGGCCAGTCTCTCCCTGCAGTACGCCGCGAGTTCATCCGGGTCCGTCTCGGCGTCGGGACGGAGGCTGATGTAGGCCTTGACGGTCTCCCCACGGTAACCGTCGGGGATGCCCACGACGGCCGCCTCACGCACCGCCGGGTGGGTGTACAGGACGTCCTCGACCTCGCGGGGCCACACCTTGAAGCCGGACGCGTTGATCATGTCCTTCTTGCGGTCGACGACGTACAGCCAGCCCTGTTCGTCCATGAAGCCGATGTCGCCGGTGCGCAGCTCGCCGCCCGGGAAGGTCTCGGCGGTGGCCTCGGGGCGCCGCCAGTAACCGGGGACCACCTGGGGCCCGCGTACGACGATCTCGCCCTGCTCGCCGAGCGGCACCTCCGCACCCTGCTCGTCGACGATGCGCACGAGGGTGTCCGCGCCGGGCAGGCCCACGGACAGCGTCCCGGAGACCGGGTCCACGGGCGCCTCCAGGCCGGGCGGGACGGAGGCACAGGGGGCGGTGCACTCGGTGAGGCCGTAGCCGACCCGGATGTACGGCCCGAAGCGCTCCCGGAACCGCTCCACCAGGGCCGGCGGCACGGGGGCCCCGCCCGAGGAGATGTTCACGAAGGAGGCGAAGTGCTCGCGGGTGACGTCCGGGTGGGCGGCCAGCGCCATGTAGGCGGTGGACGGGCCGACCGTGTAGTGCGGGTGGTGCTCGGCGAACGCCTCCAGGACGACTCCGGGCTCGAAGCGGTAGGTGAGCACCAGGGTGCCCGCGCTGGTCAGGCAGGCACCCAACTGGCAGACCATGCCGGTGATGTGGAACAGGGGTGCGAGCGCGTAGTAGACCGGCGCCTCGGGCAGGCCGAGCCCGGTCCGCTGCCGCTCGGCGTTGTGCATGATGTTGCGGTGCGTGTTGGTGGCGCCCTTGGGGGCGCCGCTGGTGCCCGAGGTGTAGCTGATCAGCGCGATGTCGTCCGGACGCGGCGCGCGGCCCTCGGGCGCCTTGCCGCCCTGCCGGGCGACGGCCACGAGGTCGTCGGCGTCGGGAGCCTGGGGCAGCCGCTCGAAGGACAGCACGCGCGCGTCGTCGCGCGTCTGGAAGTCCAGCTCGCAGCCGGTCAGCACGATCCGCACCGGTGAGTCGGCGGCCGTGTCCCTGAGGTACGCCTCCCAGGCCCGGTCGGAGCAGATCAGCGCCGCCACCTCGCCGTCCCGCAGGACATGCGTCACCTCGGCCGACTTGTACATGGGGTTGACCGGGACGACGGTCGCACCCGCCTTCCAGGCGCCGAGGAGGGCCAGGACGAAGTGCGGGGAGTTCTGCAGCAGCACGGCGACCCGGTCGCCGCGCTCCAGCCCGCGCGCGGCGAGGTGGGCCGCGACGGAGTCGGTCAGCTGGTCCACCTCGCGGTAGCTCAGCCGGGCGTCGAAGTAGGTGAGGAAGGTCCGGTCGGGCACCTCGGCGACCGCACCGCGCAGGGCGTGCACGAGCGAGTCGGCGGGATCCACGGGAGCGCGCTGGGTCTCGTCGAGGAGGGCCAGCCAGGGGCGGGCCGCGTAGGGGGATGCGGTCACCGGGCGGCCTCCCACTTCTGCTGGATGTGGTTCATGCCGGTCAGCCAGCGGTCGGGCGTGGCGGCCCGTGCCTGGTAGTACTCGGCGACCTCGGGGTGCGGCAGGATCAGGAAGCGGTCCTCGTCGATGCCCCGGAACAGGGCGTCCGCGACGGCCTCGGGCTCGATCGCGGTCGGCTGGAGCACCAGGTCGCCCGCGCTGCCGGTGGCGGCCAGCATGTCGGTACGGACGCCCTGCGGACAGATGGCGTGCACGGCCACACCCCGGTGGCGGTACGTCAGCGACAGCCACTCGGCGAAGGCCAGCGCGCCGTGCTTGGTGACGCTGTAGGAGGGGGCGCCGATCATGGTGAGGAGTCCGGCGGCCGAGACGGTGGACACGAATCGGCCACGACCGCGCTCCAGCCAGTCCGGCAGCAGCGCGTGGGCCGCGCGGACGTGCGCCATGACGTTGACGTCCCAGGACAGCGCCCAGGACTTCTCGTCGAGGGCCGCGTCGCCGGCCGCGTCCTCGAAGGCGACGCCGGCATTGGCGCAGTAGACGTCCACGGTCCCGCCCAGCGCGTCGCGGGCGTCGCCGACGATCGCGGAGGCGTCGCCCGGCACGGCGATCCCGCCGATCTCCTCGGCCACCGCCTCGGCCTTGCCGGGGTCCAGGTCATTGACGACCACCCGGGCTCCTTCGGCGGCGAACCTGCGGGCCAGCGCGGCCCCGATCCCACCGCCCGCTCCGGTGACGACCACTCCCGCATCCTGCACGGCTTCCACCATCGGTCTCCTTCGACACGGTGCGCAATCGGCTCTGCCGCACGACAGACTAACCAGTCGGTATGTGTGAGGGAAGGGGTGACTGCACCAACCTAGGGGCGCGGGGAACTGCGCGACCAGCCACACACGGCCTGCACCTTCCCATCGACCGGAGGTACCCCATGCGCCTGTCCCGACGGAGCCTTCTCGCATCGGCCACGATGGCAGTCATGTCACCGACACCGGTCGCCGCCGCAGCCGGCCATCACCTGCACACCGGTTTCGACCGCCTCTCGGCCGACGGCTACTCACTCCTCTCCGGCCAGAAAGTCGGCATCGTCACCAACCCCACCGGCATCACGAAAGACGCCCGCCACATCGTCGACGTCATGCACGCCGACCCCCGGGTGCGGCTGACCGCCGTCTTCGGACCGGAGCACGGCTTCCGCGGCACCGCCCAGGCAGGCGGTTCCGAGGGCCGCTACGACGACCCGGCGACCGGCCTGCCGGTCTACGACACGTACCTCAAGAGCGGCCGCCCGCTGGCCGACGTCTTCACCGCCTCCGGCGTCGACACGATCGTCTTCGACATCCAGGACGTGGGCGCCCGCTTCTACACGTACATCTGGACGCTCTACGACTGCATGGAGGCGGCCCAGCTCGCGGGCAAGAGGTTCGTCGTCCTCGACCGGCCCAACCCGGTGACCGGCCGCTCGGCCAGGGGACCGGTCCTGCACAAGGAGTTCGCCACCTTCGTCGGCCGGCAGCCCATCGCGCAGGCGCACGGGATGACGGTCGCCGAACTGGCCCGGCTGTTCAACGGGGAGTTCCTGAGCACGCCCGTGCCGCTGGAGACCGTCCTGATGACGGGCTGGGAACGCAGCCACTTCTACGACGCCTCCGGACTGCCGTGGGTGCCGCCGAGCCCCAACATGCCGACCCCGGACACGGCGTTGGTGTACTCCGGCACCTGCATGTTCGAGGGCACCAACCTCTCGGAGGGGCGGGGCACGACGAGGCCGTTCGAACTCCTCGGCGCGGAGGGCGTCGACGGGCGCTGGGCCGCCGCCGTGAGCGGACTCGGGCTGCCCGGCGTCCGGTTCCGGGAGGCGTACTTCGCGCCCACCTTCTCCAAGTTCCAGGGCAAGACCGTCGGCGGGGTGCAGATCCACGTCCTCGACCGGGCGGCCTACGATCCCGTGCGCACCGCGATCGCGCTGCTGGTGACCGCGAGGAAGGTCTGGGACGGCTTCGCCTGGCGGCCGGACAACTGGATCGACAAGCTCACCGGCTCCGCCCGGGTGCGCACGATGATCGACGCGGGCGCCGGCACCGACGAGGTGACCGGGGCCTGGCAGGAGGAGCTGGCCGCGTTCCGGCGGATCCGAAAGGAATATCTCCGCTACGGGTGAGGCGCGATGTATGGCCAACCTCGCCCCGCAGCAGGACGATGCGTCCGCGACGCATCGTTTCCGGGGGGACGAGGGAGCCTGGCATGGCGGATCCTGGGATGAGCGTGACTCCCTACTGGGAGCTGACCTTCGACGCGGACGGGGACGTGGACCGGCCCGAACGCGACCGGCTGGTGGCGCAGGTCACGGACCATGGCGTCCGTGACCTGATCGTCTTCGCGCACGGCTGGAACAACGACCGTTCGGGCGCGACCGCGCTGTACCGCCGTTTCTTCGCACCGATCCCGGCGCTGGCCCCCACGGCCCGCCTCGGGTACGTGGGCGTCATCTGGCCGTCGATGCGGTTCAGCGACGAGCCGATCCCGGACTTCCCCAGGTCCGTGGCGGCCGTGGAGGCGGAGGCGGCACCGCGCCCGGCGCTGGACGAGGGCACCCGGCGCGCGCTGCTGGAGACCTTCCCGGGCCGGACGACCGTGGTCGACCAGCTGGCCCGGCTGCTGGACGAACGGCCGGACGGTGCCGAGGGGCTGACGGAGTTCGGGCGGCTGGTGCGGCTGCTGGTCGACGGGGAGCGGCGGGCCGGTGTGGCCGACACGGACGAGGAGGGCGAACCGGCCGTGTTCACGCAGGACCCGGTGACCGCCTGCGAGGCGTTCGCCGAGGCGCTGGCCGCGCTGGACGCACCGGGGCCGACGGCTCGGTTCCGCATCCCGAACCCGTGGGACGGCGCCAAGGAGCTGCTGAGGCAGGCGACGTACCACACGATGAAACGGCGGGCCGGGACGGTCGGCGAGCGCGGACTCGGCCCGCTGATCGGGCAGCTGGCCGACGCGGCGCCCGGGGTGCGGGTGCATCTGGCCGGACACAGCTTCGGCGGGCGGCTGGTGGCGTTCGCGCTGCGCGGGCTGCCCGACGGGGTGCGCTCGGTGAAGTCGGTGACGCTCCTCCAAGGGGCCTTCTCCCACTACGCGTTCGCGGCCCGGCTGCCGCACGAGCCGGACCGGGCGGGTGCGCTCAAGGACCGGCAGCGGCGGATCGACGGTCCGTTGGTGTGCTGCCACTCGCGCTTCGACTCGGCGCTCGGCACGTTCTACCCGCTGGCCTCGCGGCTGGCCGGGGACGACCGGTCCTGCCTGGGCAGCGAGCTTGCGGCCGTGCTGGGGCCCAGGTGGGGCGCCATGGGCCACGACGGGGCGCAGGCGGTTGCGGGCACCGCCCGGCTGGACCTGGCGGGGGCCCTGGGCGGATCGCTGCCGGCGTCGGGGTGCGTGAACGTGGACGCGGCGGTCGTCGTCAAGCGCGGGGGGCCGCCGGCCGGGGCGCACAGCGACATCGTGCACCCCGAACTGGCGCGGCTGGTACTGGCGGCGGGCCGCATCACCTGACCCGCCGCCCGTGTCACCTCAGCGATGCGAGGTGTACTCCACGACCTGCTGGAAGGTCGGCCGGTTCTGCCAGCCGATCCTGCCGTGCTTGATGCCGCCCAGGGTGCGCTGGACGATCGAGTCGGCACACCACTGGTCACCCGCCGCGCACTGGTCGTCGCCCGGATACACCTGGGCGGCGGTCAGACCGGCCGCCTGCTTCAGGGTGCTGATCAGGGTGTCCCGGCAGGCGCCGAGGCTGCCGCCGCCGCAGTACGTCCGCGCCAGGCCGCCCCGCACCGGCTCCCCCAGCACCGCCCGGATGTCCTTGTCGACATAGCTCCACCAGCCGTACTGGAAGGCGCTTCCGGCGTGCGAGCCGGTCGGGCCGTGCCCGGCGGACGGGGCTTCGTCGGTCGGCAGGTCGGCGGTGAGGGCGCTGTACAGATCGCCGCCGAGCCCCGGCTCGAACTCCGCCTTGACCAGCAGCGGCCACCAGGCGTCCAGGATGCGGATCGCGTCGGCGTCCGCGTACGTCTTCGAACCGGTCGACGTCTCCGTGCGTTTGGCGCCCGCGGTCGCCCATGCCTGGAGCCTGCTCACCGCCGCGGCGGCCGTGGAGTCGGTCACCGGCGAGGAGTTGATCACCTTCAGCAGCTTGGGCAGCACGTCCTCGGCGCGCAGATCGGCGAGGGCCGCGTCCGCCATGGCCCCGGTCAGCTTGGCACGGGTCACCCCGCCGGCCGCGACCAGCTTCTTCACCCGGTCGTCCAGCAGGTTGCCGCGGTGCACGGAGCCGTCGCCCCAGGACGCGGTCGTGTAGCCCTTGGCCTGCTTGTTGTTCCAGGAGATGTAGTAGTCCTGGTCGACGGAGTTGGGGTGGGCGGAGGCCGGGGTGTAGTCGGCCGTGTTGCCGGCCGGGTCCCAGTTCCGCCACTCGTACGCGGGCTGCGCCCACACCGGGAACTCGGCGTCCACACCGCTCGCCCGGACGGGGTTGTCACCGCTGTTGTAGTACGCGGTGTGCTGGGAGTCGGCGTAGAACCAGTTGAAGGTGTAGTTGATGTGCTGCGCCGCGCTCTGGAAGTCCTGGGGACCCTTGACGAAGTCCGGGTCGTTCAGCATCTGGAAGCCGATGATCGAGTCGGCCTCGTGCAGGTACGAGGAGCGCAGCGTGGTGTAGGCGACCTTCTTGCCGCCGACGGTCGCGCGGTACGCCACCGGCCCGTACTTCGTACGCCACGCGCGCATGGTGTACGACCCCGCCGCCGTGCCGTCGGCCACGGTCGGCTTCCAGGCGTTCTTCTGCTCGATCTTGTCCATGGCGGTGCAGGTGCCGCGGTACAGGTAGTGGTAGTCGTCCTGGCACAGCTCGACGGCGTAGGTGTCGATGATGTCCTGGCCGGAGGTCGTCGCGCTCCAGGAGTAGTCCTGGCCGCGGCCGAGTTCGACGTACATGCTCAGGCCGGCGAAGGAGGCGCCGCGGGCGCTGATGCCCGGGCCCTGGATCTCCTGCAGCATGAGCAGCTGCGGGGCGAAGTAGCCGGTCTGCGGCCCGAAGACGGCGATCGGGTGGCCGCTCGCCGTGTGTGCGCCGCTCACCACCAGGGCGTTGGACATGCCGCGCCTGGCCGAGCCGAGCGAGGTCCTGGCGGCCGTGGCGGACGTGGTCTTGGCGGTCGCGGTGGCGGCGCTGCCGGTGCGGTCGTAGACGAGCGGTTCCTGGGTCACCGAGCCGGCGTCGGGCAGCGCCTCACCCTTGGCGTCGGCGGGCTTGGTGGCGTACGGGAAGCTCTCGCCGTCGTGGACGGTGAGGGCGGCCTCGGGGTCGTTGCGCTCGCGGAAGGACTCCCAGACCGCGGTGCCCTCCTCGACGCCGTACTTGGCCTGGGCGGCGAGCAGCGAGCGGGCGTTGTCGACCTCGCCGCCACCGCCGGAGCCGAACAGCGAGCCGATCACGGAGGCCAGCGCCACCAGGTCGGTGACCTTGAAGTGCTCTATGGTGCCGGCGTTGGTGATGGAGTCCTTGTGGCCGGTCAGGACGTACTCGCCGGGGAAGTAACGGCCGCTGTCCGAGGCGTCGATGTAGGCGTTGACACCGGCGAGGTAGGCGTTGACGTCGGCGAGGGCCTGCTGGCCCCGGGCGCCGCTCTTGGCCACGGCGTTGTCGATCTGCGCCTGGAGGTCGGCCTCGGTGTAGGGCGCGTTGCGGTAGAACTGCTGCTCCAGGCCCTGGTTGGCGGGCGCGCCGCCGGCGAAGGAGGTCAGCCGGCCGCGGCCCACGTGCCGGAAGACGTCCATCAGCCACAGCCGGTCCTCGGCCGCCGCGTACCCCGCGCCGAACTCGGTGCCGTACCGGGTGGTGCCCGTGATGTGCGGCACACCGGACTTCTTGTCGCGGACGATCGTGACGTCGCCGCGGCCGGCCGGCTTCTCGGTGGAGGCGACCTGGTCGGAAGGGACGCCGAACGAGGCGTCGTTGAAGAACGTGTTGATCTTGGTGTCCGTGAGACCCGGGTAGCCGGTGGCGAGGCCGGCGTAGGGGCCGAGCTGGTCCTCGGCGTGCGCGGGTTGGGTGCCGAAGGCCTGGTTGAGCAGGATCTGGGCGAGCGTGGCGTTGCCGTTCTCGCCGGGCGGCAGGATGTCCGAGCACTGGCCGCCGCAGTAGTCGGCGGAGGCGTTCGCGTCGGCCGCCGCGGCGGTCTGGGCGAGCGGGGAGAGAAGACCGGCGATCAGGACGCATACGGACGCCGTCTTCAGGAACCCGAAGAGACGACGGGACGTTCTCACTCTGTCAAAGGCGGTACGTGGGGTTCGCCGTGGCATGGCAGCTCCTAGCGACAGGGGTGGGCGAACGTTACCGCCGGTATCCCCAGCTTTAAAGATGAACATGCGTCACTTTCCAAGTCCGTGAGCAGAGGCCCGAGAAGAGATGGAGCCGAATCGCCTGTCGATACGTCTATTCGACGACGTCCGTGCGACGACGCCGAAGTGACCGAAGTACAGGTGCAGGTGTGACGGAGGTGCAGGGCGATGGCAGGATTCCGGAGTCTGGCGAGACAAGTACGCGATCCGCGCTGCGATCTGGCGCTGCGGCGGTACTCGCTGCGCAAGTGCCTTGAGAAGTTCGCCCCTTACGGGCATCGGGCGACCTGGGACCATCTGTGCTCCCGGGCGGGGTTCGGCCCCGAGGACCGCTCCCCCGAACCGGTGCGGCTCGTGGCCGCACTGGAGGAACTGGAGGAGGCCCGTTCGGTCTGGCTCGCGTACGAGTCCAAGTTCACCGAGCGGCGGAAGAAGGAGAAGCACGACGGGCTGCGCCGGCCGGGCACCGTGGACGACTGGCACCGGCTGACCTGGGGCGGCTTCGGGGTCGCCTGGTGCGACGATCCGCGGGTCCACCCCGGTGAGCCACTGGCCGAGGTGCTGCGCCGGCTGATCGCCGCCCTGGAGCGGGCACCGGGCCGCTCCTGCCCGGTGTGCGACGGAGAGCGCCTGGTCTGGCGGTACGGCCTGGACCATGAGCCGTCGTCGGGGCCGGTCTGCACGGACTGCGGGATCCTGGTGCCGCGGCCCGTCCTCACCCACCAGGCACTGGAGTACGCCCGGCGGGACCGGCGGGAACGGCTGCTGATGTCGGCCTGAGCAAGGGGGAATTCACCGGGGGGTGCGCAGGGGATGCCGCACCCCCGACCGCGATCCGGTGCCGGGCTCGGAGCCGGTGCCGGTGGCGGCCGGCACCATCGGGGGCATGGTGCGGGTGTGTCTCAACGGGCGCCGCTCGGCAGCCGACGGCGCGGAAGTACCGATGTCGCCCGCGGATCTGGCACGCTCCGCGGCCGAAGCCGTCGTGCGGCGATCTCGTCGGCACCCGGCTCATGCCAGTTGACCGAGGGGAAGCCGGGCCGCACCGACCAGCCGCGCACCCGGGCGAGCCGGGCCGCCGGCTCGGGCTCGGCCCAGGCACCGGTGGTCACCCCGACCGGCACCGGCACACGCGCTCGTATCGCCTCCAGCACCCAGTTGCTCGACACAGGTGTGGGCGTGGAGGCGGGCATCCGGTCGGGCACCGACGGCGCGGCCCGCTTCGCGGCCTGACCGCCCGGCCCGCGGGTGCTGCGGGCGCCGGCCGAGGTGACCGACCCGGTCCCGGCCACCGCTGAGACCTCGGCCAGGCCCTGCTCGCCGGACCGGGCACGGCGGCCGGCCGCCCGGTCCAGCCGCACAGCGAGGAGGGCGGCACCTGGCCGGTGCTGCGGCCGGCCGGCTGCGTCTCGCCGCACGCGTCGGCCGGGAGGACACGCTGCTGCCCGACGGCCGGCCGGCCAGGTCGAACGCTCAGTTGGTGGCGGCGGCGGTGTCCCAGTAGGGGTGGTCCCAGCGGTCGTCGCCGGACAGGACGAGGAGTGCGCAGCGCATGGCGAGGTCGCGCTCGCCCAGGGCGTGCAGGCGGACGGCGCCGGGGCCGGACAGCCAGGAACGCAGCTCCGTGACGCCCGCGCTGTCGTCGTACCACCAGGGGAAGGGGGAGGAGTCGGACATCAGGTCGTAGAGCCAGACGTCGGCGCAGTGCACGAGGTGTGCGTCGGCGGCCGGCCCGCGGGTCCAGTCGTCGAGGAAGGGGGTCACGCTTCCGGCGATGGTGACGCAGGTGTCGAAGACGTCGTCCACACCGTACGGCGGGTCGGGCGTCGACAGGACGTCACGCCACCAGGCGCGCAGGAAGGCGTCGAGCGCGGCGGCCTGCTCGGCGGGCCAGGAGCGCCGGTCCACCCGGGCCAGCCCCCTCGGCCATCGCCCGTGCGGCCTGGGGCAGCAGGCGTCGCATCACGGCCGCGTGGTCGTCGAAGTGGTCGGGCACCTCGAAGAGATAGTACTGAACGACGTCCGTGGGCACGCGCACCCGGGGCGTGCGCAGATACGCGGTCTCCTCGGGTGCGTGGCAGTAGCCGCAACCGGTCTCCTGCGGGCTCGCGAAACCGTCGAAGACCGTGTCGATGTCCGCCAGTGCGGCGTCAAGAGCGGGTGAGGGCATGGGAGTCGGTCCCGTCGTGACTCCGTGCGCGACGTCGCCGCCGGCCGAAGATCACGACGTTAGCAGGCCGGAATCCGGTCGCTCCACCGCTTTCCCGTGCGGACAGTTGACGGCGATGAAACACGCCTGACGGGCTTCGATCCGCCCGCCTGCCGAGGAGTTGCCGATGTCGACGCTGCGCGTCACCGCCGAAGTGCTGACCGTCCACGAGCATCCGAACGCCGACGCGCTGGAGCTGGCCCAGGTGGGCCTGTACCGGGCCGTCGTCGCCAAGGGCGCGTACCGCACGGGAGAGGCCGCCGTCTACATCCCCGAGCAGGCCGTGCTCCCGCCCGGGCTGATCGAGGAGCTGGGGCTGACCGGGCGGCTGGCGGGCGGGCACGCCAACCGGGTCAGGGCGGTGCGGCTGCGCGGCGAGCTGTCGCAGGGCATCGTGTGCCGGCCGAAGGCGCTGGCGGACGTCGACCTGGCGCGGGCGGCGGCCGAGGGGACCGACTTCGCGGAGTTGCTGGGCATCACCAAGTGGGTGCCGCCGATTCCGCCGACGATGGACGGGGACGTGGAGTCGGCGCCGGACCTGCTGCCCTGGGTCGACATCGAGAACGTCCAGCGGTACCCGGACATCTTCACGCCGGGCGAGCCGGTCGTCCTGACGGAGAAGCTGCACGGTTCGGCCTGCCTGCTGACGTATGTGGCCGACGAAAACCTGCTGTACGTGTCCTCCAAGGGTTTCGGTGCCAAGTCGCTGGCGCTCAGGGAGGACCCGCGGAACCTGTACTGGCGGGCGGTGCGGGGGCACGGAGTCGCCGAGGTGGCGGCCCGGCTGGCCGGGCGGCTCGGAGCACGCCGCGTCGGCATCTTCGGGGAGGTCTACGGCGCGGGGGTGCAGGACCTGTCGTACGGGGCCGACGGGCGGCGGGACACGCTCGGGTACGCGGTGTTCGACGTCTCGGCGGAGGTGGACGGCGTCGTGCGCTGGCTGGACGCGGCGGCGCTGCTGGAGGGGGAGCTGCCGGTGGTGCCCCGGCTGTACGCGGGGCCGTACGACATCGCGCGGGTGCTGGAGTTCGCGAGCGGGCGGGAGACGGTGTCCGGGCGGGGGCTGCATCTGCGGGAGGGGGTGGTGATAAGGCCCTCGGTGGAGCGGTACAGCGCGGTGACCGGGGGGCGGGCCATCGCGAAGGCGGTGAGCCCGGCGTACCTGACGCGCAAGGGCGGCACCGAGTACGAGTAGGCCGGTCCCGGCCGGCCGGTCACCCGGCACCGCGGCCGGCCGGGGCGGGGCCGCCGGCCGCCGTGAGCGGCCCGGCCGAACGGTCAGCGGTCCTCCGCCAGCAGCCTCGACCCGGCGCGCCGTTCGCCGAACACATCGTCCGGGTTGGACAGGACGCAGTTCTCCAGGGACAGGCAACCGCAGCCGATGCAGTCGGTGAGGTGGTCGCGCAAACGGTTCAGCTGCTTGATGCGCTCGTCCAGTTCCGAGCGCCACCTCTCCGACAGCCGCGCCCAGTCCTCGCGGGTGGGCGTGCGCTCCTCGGGAAGCTCGGCCAGGGCGTCGCGGATCGTGGCCAGGGGAATGCCGACCCGCTGGGCCGCCCGGACGAAAGCGACCCGGCGCAGGGTGTCACGGCCGTAGCGGCGCTGGTTGCCGGGCGTGCGGCGACTGCTGATCAGGCCCTTGGCCTCGTAGAAGTGCAGGGCGGAGACGGCGGCGCCGCTGCGCGCGGACAACTGGCCGACGCTCAGCTCGTGGACCTTCACGGGAATCTGGGGCACTCCTCAGAGATTACCCACCTCACAGGTGCGGTCATCCGTTGACATCGACCCACCTCCCGACCATGCTAAGCAGTTGCTTAGAGATACGAGCGAGAGGCCGGGAACATGGCAGAACCGAGGACGTTCACTTCGCCCGACGAGCTGAAGGCGGCCGTGGGCGAGCAGCTGGGCCACACCGACTGGCTGGAGATCGACCAGAAGCGGATCGATCTGTTCGCCGAGGCCACCGGGGACCACCAGTGGATCCACGTGGACCCGGAGAAGGCCGCCGCGGGGCCGTTCGGGACCACCATCGCGCACGGCTACCTCACCCTGTCGCTGATCCCGCTCTTCGGACCGCAGCTGATCAGGGTCGAGGGCGTGAAGATGGGCGTCAACTACGGCACGAACAAGGTCCGTTTCCCCGCCCCGGTCCCGGTCGGCTCCCGGCTGCGCGCCACGGCGCAGATCGCCGGCGTCGAGGACGTCACCGGCGGTGTGCAGGTCACGGTCGCCTTCACCGTGGAGCGCGAGGGCGGCGACAAGCCGGTGTGCGTCGCGGAGTCGGTCGCCCGCTACTACCTCTGATTCCCGGCACCGCCCGTGAGCGCCGGGACGTCCTGCCCGGCGCCCACCATCCGGAGCACCAGGTCGGCGTAGAGCGCGCCGACCTCCTCGGGAGTGCGCGGGCCGTTCACGTTGAACCAGCGGGCCACGTCGATGCACAGCGACAGCACGGCGAGCGTGGTGCCCTGGACGTCCAGCACGTCGAACTCGCCGGCGGCCACGCCGTCCTCGATGATCCCGCGCACCTCGGCGTCCACCTGGTGGCGCAGCGCGAGGATCTCGGCACGGGCCTCGGAGCCGAGGGCGTCGAGTTCGTACTGCACGACCCGGGCGGTGGTGCGCCGCCCCGCGTGCCAGCGGACGAAGGAGCCGACGGCGTCGGCCAGCCGCTCCCTGGGGCTGCCCTCGCGGCGGGCCGCCGTGCGCAGGATGCCGAGGGCCTTGTCGTGGCCGATCCGGCTGATCCGGTGGAGCAGCTCTTCCTTGGTCTTGTAGTGGATGTAGAGCGCGGCCGGGCTCATGCCGGCGCGACCGGCGATGTCGCGGGTCGTCGTCGCGTGGTAGCCGCGCTCGGCGAAGGCCTCGACGGCGGCCACGAGGAGCCGCCTGGCCGCGTCAGGGGTGACCTCTTCCCACGGCTCCACTTCGCCGCCGGTCGTCTCCTCCGCCGTACTCATCGCTCGCTGGCCCCTCTCGCCGACAGGACCACCACCATACCGCCGACGGTGAGCGGGCGCTTAGCGTGATCGCTCGCGGCGGTGTGTCAGCAGGGGCTCAGAGCTTCTCGAACGGGTTGTACGCGCGCCGCCCCGCCGCCTCCTGCCGGTCCCTGATCACCTTCGCCAGGGTGAAGGCCGACGTGACCAGGTACAGGACGGCGATGCCCAGGAAGGCCCGGACCCAGGCGTCGGCGTGGAGCTTGAAGATGCCGATGGCCGTCGCCGCCATGGCGACGGAGAAAGAGGCGACGGCCTGACCGTAGAAGGCCGCCGTGTTCTGAGTCTTGTCCGATGTCTCGCTCATGCCGTCCAGGATCGGCGGACGTGGCCCGCGCCACATCCGCCGAGATACTCAGGAGGGTACTCAGAACGCCGAAACCCCGGTCAGGGAACGCCCGATGAGCAGCTTCTGGATCTGGCTGGTGCCCTCGTAGAGGGTCATCACGCGGGCGTCGCGCAGCAGTTTGCCGGCCGGGTACTCGTCGATGTAGCCGTAGCCGCCGAAGACCTGGAGTGCGTTGTTGGCGGCGCGGACGGCGGCCTCGGAGGCGAACAGCTTGGCCTTGGACGACTCGACGGCGAACGGCCTGCCGCGGTCGATCAGGTCGGCGACCCGCCAGGTCAGCAGCCGGGCCGCGTCGACGTCGACGGCGATGTCGCTGATCAGCTCCTGCACCAGCTGGTGACGGGCGATCGGCCTGCCGAACTGCTCGCGCTCACCGGCGTACCTGACGGCCGCGTCCAGCGCGGCCTGGGCGATGCCGACGCATCCCGCGGCCACCGACATGCGCCCCTTGGCGAGCGCGGACATCGCGACGGAGAAGCCCTTGCCCTCCTCGCCCAGCAGGGCCGAGGCGGGCACGCGGACGTCCTCCAGGACCAGTTCGGCGGTGGCCTGGCCGCGCAGGCCGAGCTTGCCGTGGATGGTGCGGCGGGTCAGGCCGGGGCTGTCGGTGGGGACGAGGAAGGCGGAGACGCCCTTGTGGCCGGGGGCCTCGGTGGAGCGGGCGAAGAGCAGGACGACGTCCGCCCACGTCCCGTTCGTGATGAACATCTTGGTGCCGCTGATGACGTAGTCGTCGCCGTCGCGCACGGCCCGGGTGCCGAGGTTGCCCGCGTCGGAGCCGGTGCCCGGCTCGGTGAGGCCGAAGCAGCCGACGTACCGGCCGGCGGTCAGCCCCGGCAGCCAGCGCCGCTTCTGCTCCTCGCTCCCCCAGGCGGCGATCGACTTGGCGACCAGCCCCAGGGACACGGAGACGATCCCGCGCACCGAGGAGTCGCCGCGCCCCAGTTCCTCGGTGACCAGGCAGTACGCGAGGTGGTCGCCGCCGGAGCCGCCGTACTCCTCGTCGACGGTCAGACCGAGGAAGCCGACGTCGCCGAGCTTCTTCACGATGCCCCGGTCGACCTCCTCGGCCCGGTCCCAGGCGACCACGTGCGGGGCGATCTCGCGCTCCACGAAGTCCCGGGCGAGCTGCCGTACGTCCGCCTGCTCCTCGCTGAGCCCCAGGTTCACCACGAGATCACCCCACAAACCAGATGGTTCTTGAAAGCCGTACGTTTAAATTAGCACTGCTAGTTTCCAGCCGCAGCCCTACTATGTGCGCCATGGCCCGACCACGCAAGCCCCTCCTCAGCACCGACCGGATCGTCGCCACGGCCCGGGAACTCGTGGACGCCGAGGGCCTGGCGGCCGTCTCCACCCGGCGGCTCGCCGCCGAGCTGGGGGTGAGCGGGCCCTCGCTCTACAACCACTTCCGGACCAAGGACGAGATCCTGGAGGCGGTCGCGGACTCGGTGAGCGGGCTGGTGGACCTGTCGATGTTCGAGGACGGCCGGGAGTGGCGGACCGCGCTGCACGACTGGGCGGTCTCCTACCGGGCCGCCCTGCGCGACCACCCGAACATCGTCCCCGTCCTGGCCCGCGGCCCCGGCCGCCGCCCCGCCGCCCTGCGGCTGGCCGACGCGGTGTACGGCGCGATGGTCGACGCCGGCTGGCCACCGGCGCAGGCGACCTCCATCGGCGCGCTGATGCGCTACTTCATCATGGGCTCCGCGCTCGGTTCGTTCGCCGGGGGCTTCGTGGACGACGCGAGTGCCTACGACCCCGCCGACTACCCCCACCTCGGCCAGGCGCATCTGCTCGCCGAGCAGCAGGAGAAGATCGACGAGCGGGCGTTCGAGACGGGGTTGAGCGCCTTGCTCGACGGGCTGGCGCAGCAGTACCAGCAGGTACGGCAGAGCGTATGAGGACCGCTTCGACACTTCGGCCGGGGCCGAAGTGTCGGTACCGCATGCTGGGTGCATGAACGCCAAGGACTCCCAGGCGGCGGCCCTCGCCGCGCTCGCCGCGCTGATCGCCGACGAGACCCGGGCCGCGTGCCTGCTGGCACTGCTCGACGGGCGGGCCTGGACCGCCGGGGAGCTGGCCCGGCACGCCGGGGTCGCCCCGTCCACCCTGAGCGAGCACCTAGGAAAGCTGGTCGCGGGCGGACTGCTCGCCCAGGAACGGCAGGGCAGGCACCGGTACGTCCGGCTGGCCGGCGCGCGCGTGGCCCAGCTCGTCGAGGATCTCGCGGCGCAGGTGCCTCCGGCGACCGCACGGCGCCCCGCCCGCACGCTGCGGGAGTCCAGCGCCGGGTCCGCCATGGCCCGCGGCCGTACCTGTTACGACCATCTCGCCGGGCGGCTGGGCATCGCGGTCACGGATGCGTTGACCTCGGGCGGTCTTCTTCGTCAGGACACGGGGTTCGCGCTGACGGACGCGGGAGTGGAGTGGTTCGGTACGGCCGGTATCGCCCTCGACCTCTCCAGCCGGCGGCCACTGGCCCGCGCGTGCCTCGACTGGACCGAGCGCCGGGCCCACCTCGCGGGTGCGGCGGGCGCCGCGCTGTGCGGGCACGCGCTGGACGCGGGGTGGTGCGTGCGGATCGGCTCCGCTCGGGCGGTGAAGGTGACTGCCTCGGGGGAACGGGCGCTGTCCGACCTGTTGGGCATCCCGTCCGGTGCCCTGCGATGAGTTCGGCCACGGGGGTGGGCGGCGAGGCCCTGGCGCGGGTGCGCGGTGGCTGGTCGCGCGTGGCCCCCGCGCCACTGCGGATCGCAGACCGCCGCCGGGGAGCGACCGCCTCCCGCCCAGCCACAGCACCGGCGCCCCATCCGATTTCCGCCAGTCGATACCCAGCCTCGTACCTAGCCTCAGGAGCATGATGAACGTCATCCGGAACCGCCCTCGCGCACTCGCCACCGGTGCCGCCGCCGTCACCGTGCTCCTGTGGGCCTCCGCCTTCGTGTCGATCCGGAGCGCGGGGCAGGCGTACTCCCCCGGCGCGCTGGCCCTCGGCCGGCTGGTGTCGGGTGTCCTCGCCCTGGGAGTCATCTGGGCCGTACGCCGGGAAGGACTGCCACCCCGAGCCGCCTGGCGCGGGATCGTGCTCTCCGGGCTGCTGTGGTTCGGGTTCTACATGGTCGTCCTGAACTGGGGCGAGCAGCAGGTGGACGCGGGTACGGCGGCCCTGGTCGTGAACGTCGGCCCGCTGCTGATAGCCCTGCTCGGGGCCCGGCTGCTGGGTGATCCGATGCCGCCGAGGCTGCTGGCGGGAATGGCGGTGTCCTTCGCGGGCGCGGTGACCGTGGGGCTGTCGATGTCGGGCGGCGGCGGGTCCTCCTTGCTCGGCGTGCTGCTGTGTCTGCTCGCGGCCGTCGCGTACGCCTCCGGGGTCGTCGCACAGAAGCCCGCCCTGGGGCAGGCGAGCGTGTTGCAGGTGACGACGTTCGGCTGCCTGGTCGGTGCCGTGGCCTGTCTGCCGTTCGCCGGGCAGCTGGTGCGCGAGGCCGCCCACGCACCCCTGCCGGCGACCCTGAACATGGTCTACCTGGGCGTCTTTCCGACCGCACTGGCCTTCACCACCTGGGCCTACGCCCTCGCCCGGACCACCGCCAGCCGGATGGGGGCGACCACGTACGCCGTGCCCGCGCTCGTGGTGCTGATGTCCTGGCTGGTGCTCGGCGAGGTGCCCGGGGCGCTCACACTGGTGGGCGGCGTGCTGTGCCTCGCGGGTGTGGCGGTGTCGCGGTCCCGGGCGCGCGGTGGCCGGACGGCCCGGGCCGCGGCCCAGGAGCCGCGACCCGAGAAGGTGCCCTGAGCGTCAGAAGACCACGAGTGCCCGGCCGCCCTTGCCCGCCAGCATGTTGTCGAAGGCGGCCGGGATGCCCTCCAGGGCGATCCGTTCGGTGACCAGCGCGGACAGGTCCAGGCGTCCCTCACGGACGTGCTCGGCGAGCACCGGCAGCTCGTGGGCCGGGTCGGTGTTGCCGTAGACGCAGCCCGACAGGGTGCGGCCCCAGTGGAAGATCTCCAGGGCGTTGAAGGTGACCTGCTGGTCCTTGCCGCCGATGCCGACCACCGTCGTACGGCCGCCCCGGCGGGTGGAATCCCAGGCCGCCCTGATGGTGACGGCCCGGCCCACGCATTCGACCGAGACGTCGACGCCCTGCTTGCCGGTGAGGGCGCGGATCTCGCGCGGGGTGTTCTCCGAGGCGAGGACGTAGTCGGTGGCACCTGCGGCGCGGGCCAGCTCCTCCTTCTCGGGGGACACGTCGACGGCGATGATCCGGGACGCGCCCGCGATGCGGGCCGCCTGGAGGGTGGCGAGGCCGACTCCGCCGGCACCGAAGACGGCGACCGTCTCGCCGGCCTGGACCTTCGCGGAGTTGTGGACCGCGCCGTAGCCGGTGAGGACGGCACAGCCGAGGAGGGCCGCGTCGGTGAGCGGGATGCCCTCCGGGAGGGGCAGCACACAGGACGCGGAGACCACCGTCTCCTCGGCGAACGCGGCGACGTTCAGGCCGGGGTGCAGTTCGGTGCCGTCGGTCGTGCGGGCGTGGACGGCGGCGGCGCCGCTCAGGGCATCGGCGCACAGCCAGACCTCGCCGAGCGTGCAGGCGTGGCAGCTTCCGCAGGAGGGCGCCCAGTTGAGGACCACGCGGGCGCCGGGTGAGACCTGGGTGACGCCCTCCCCCACGGCGACGACCGTGCCGGCGCCCTCGTGGCCGAGGACGGCCGGGACCGGTACCCGCATGGTGCCGTTGGCCAGGGACAGGTCGGAGTGGCAGACGCCGGCGGCGGCGAGGCGGACGCGGACCTGCCCGGGGCCCGGGTCGGGCAGCTCGATGCCGGTGATCTCCAAGGGGGCGCCGATGGCGGGCAGGACGGCGGCTCGTACGGCCATGACTGTCGGACTTCCTTAGAACTGGAGGGACTTGGTCTGGAGGTACTCGGCGAGTCCGTGCGCGCCGAGTTCCCGGCCGACGCCGGACTGCTTGTAGCCGCCGAAGGGCGCGAACGGGTTGAACCGGCCGCCGTTGATGTCGACCTGGCCGGTGTCCATGCGGCGGGCGAAGGCGACCGCCTCGGCCTCGTCACCGGCCCAGACCGCACCGGCGAGGCCGTACACCGTGCCGTTGGCGATGCGCAGGGCGTCCTCCTCGTCCTCGTAGCGCAGGACGCAGAGAACGGGACCGAAGATCTCCTCCTGGGCGATGGTCATCTCCGGCGTGACGTCGGCGAAGACGGTCGGGCTGACGAAGTAGCCCTTCTCGCAGGGCGCTTCGGGGCCGCCGGCGGCCAGGCGGGCGCCCTCGGCGATGCCCTTCTCGATGTAACCGCGCACCCGCGTCTGCTGCTTGGCGTTGACGAGCGGCCCGATGCGGTCGCCGTACTTCGCGGCGGCCGCGGCGGCCAGTTCCACCGCCTCGTCGTACTGGTCGCGGTGGACCAGCATGCGGGTCCAGGCGCTGCACGTCTGGCCGGAGTTGGACATCACGTTGGCGACACCGACGCCCACCGCCTTGGCGAGGTCGGCGCTCGGCAGGATGACGTTGGCGGACTTGCCGCCGAGTTCCAGGGCGACCTTCTTGACGGCCGCGCCGGCCACCGCGCCGATCTGCCGGCCGATCGCCGTGGAGCCGGTGAAGGAGACCAGATCCACGCCCGGGTGCTCGGCGAGAGCTTGTCCGGCGACCGGGCCGAGGCCGGTGACCAGGTTGAACACGCCCGCCGGCACACCCGCCTCGTGCACCGCCTCGGCGAACAGCTGGGCGGTGAGCGGGGTGTCCTCGGCCGGCTTGAGGACGACCGTGCACCCCGCGGCGAGCGCCGGGGCCACCTTCGCGACGATCTGATGGAGGGGGTAGTTCCAGGGGGTGATCGCGCCGACCACGCCGATCGGCTCGTGCAGGACGGTGGAGTTGCCCACCTTCTCCTCGAAGGGATGGGTGGCGGCCAGCTCGGCGTAGGAGCCCGCGACCGCGATCGGCACACCCGCGTGCACGGCCTGGGAGAACGCGAGCGGCGAGCCGAGTTCGGCGGTGACCGTCTCGGCGATCTCGTCCTTGCGGGCCACGAGGACGTCCCGGAGTGCGGTGAGGCGCGCGGCGCGCTCGGCCGGGGGTGTGGCGGCCCAGGCGGGAAGGGCGGCGCGCGCGGCGCGTACGGCGGTGTCGACGTCCAGGGCACCGCCCGCCGGGACGCGGGCGATGATCTGCTCGTCGGCCGGGTTCACGACCTCGATCCCGTCGCCGCTCGCGGCGGGGCGCCAGGCGCCGTCGATGTACAGGCCGTCGTGTGCCTTCATGCTGCTTCCTCCCGGCGGGGCTATGTCGTCCGGCACACAAACTAGCGGTGTTAGTTTTCGCGCGCCAGACATACCTTTGGCCACCTGGCCGCCTTCGGCCGCCCGACCTGCCCGGGGCATCGGGCGGACCTGGGTCGCCAGGTGTGCCGGTCATCATCATCGCCGCCCCGGCGGTCGCTCACTCGTCCAGGTCGGGCAGCCGGTCGGGGGACGGGCAGATGCGGTCGCCGTGCTGGTCGAAGACGAAGAGATGGGCGAGGTCGACGAGGAGCGGGACCTGCATACCGTGGTGCAGCCGGATGTCCGGGGTGGTGCGCACGACCAGGTCGCCCGGCAGCCGCCCCTCCGGCGGGGCGGGCTCGGGCCGGTCGTCCCCGTCCCGCTCCGGCGGATCCTCCAGGACCACCACCGGCCCGGCGCGCAGCGACCCCGCCCGCTCCCGCAGCCGGTCCAGCATGGTCGGCCCCGCCCTGCGGCGCCGGCGCGGCGGCCCGGTGCCCGGACGCGGGGCCTCCAGGTCGGGTACGACGGCCGGGCTGGACCCGGTGTCGAAGTGGACGAGGATCTCGTGCCCCTGGAACTCCACGTGCTCGACCAGACCGGTGAGCGGCACCTCGCCGGGCCGGGCGGAGCTGTGCCTGGCGATGCGCACCGCCTCCGAGCGCAGCCCGACGATGACCTCGCGCCCCTGCTGCACGCGCAGCAACTGGTGGTCCAGGCAGAGGGGTTCGGGCAGGCGCAGGGCCTGCTTGCCCAGGCTGACGGTCATGGCGCCGTCCAGCGGGGCGCGGACCAGGCCGCGCAGCAGGTTGATGCGCGGGGTACCGATGAAGGCGGCGACGAAGACGTTGCGGGGCAGCGCGTAGACCTGGCGCGGGGTGCCGAGTTGCTGGAGGACTCCGCCGCGCAGCACGGCCACCCGGTCACCGAGGGACATCGCCTCGGCCTGGTCGTGGGTGACGTGGACCGTGGTGACCCCCAACTCGCGGGTCAGCTGGGATATCTCGGCGCGGAGATGGTTGCGGAGCTTGGCGTCGAGGTTGGACAGCGGCTCGTCCATCAGGAAGGCGGAGGGGTGGCGGGCGATGGCCCGGCCCATCGCCACCCGCTGCCGCTCACCGCCGGAGAGCTGCCCGGGAAAGCGGTCGAGCAGATCCTCGATGCCCAGCATGCGGGCGGTGGCGGTGACGCGCGGGCCCGGGTCGGCGCCGGGCGCCTCGATGCGCAGCGGGAAGCCGATGTTGTCGCGGCTGGTCATGCTCGGGTAGAGGGCGAAGTTCTGGAAGACCATGGCGATGTCCCGTTCGGAGGGCTGCCAGTCGTTGGCGTACTCGCCGTCCAGCAGCAGCTCGCCCTCGTCGATCTCCTCCAGACCGGCGATCATCCGCAGCACGGTGGACTTACCGCAGCCGGAGGGGCCGAGCAGGACCAGGAACTCGCCGGGCGCGATGTCCAGCGAGAGCCGGTCCACCACGCGCGGGCCGCGGGCGTAGGACTTGCTCACGTCGTGCAGAGAGATGGCGCGTGTCATGGCTGCTGCCCCCGGGGGCTGTCCGGAGCGCCGCTGCTCCGTGGTCCGAAGGCCCCGTGCGGCTCGTACGGGGCCTGTGGGTCACGGAAGTTAACGGACTGTGCGCGGTCGGGGGAAGACATGGCACGACGGCGGACGCTCCGGCCCAGGCAGCGCACGAAACGGACGCCGACGTTCGAGCCGACGGCCCTGGGCACCGGCCGGCTACGCGGCCCCCCGCGCCGTCCGGGGGGGCCACACGGCGCGGGGGCGGTCAGCGGGCCGGGGAGCCGGACGGCGGGGGGGAGTCAGCGAGCCGAGGGCCGGACGGCGGGGGGAGTCAGCGAGCCGAGGGCCGGACGGCGGGGGGAGTCAGCGAGCCGAGGGCCGGACGGCGCGGGGAGTCAGCGGGCCGAGGGCCGGACGGCGGGGGGGAGTCAGCGGGCCGAGGGCCGGACGGCGCGGAGGCAGCAAACCGACCGAGAGGACCGGACGACGCCAGGGCAGCCAGCAGGCCGGAGAGCCGAACCACGCCGGGACGAACAGCCGACCGAGAGGACCGGACGACGCCGGGGCAGCCAACAGGCCAGGGAGCCGAACCACGCCGGGACGGTCAACCGACCGAGAGCACCGGACGACGCCGGGGCAGCCAGCAGGCCGGGGGCCGGACTACGCAGGGGCGGCGAGCCGGCCGGGAGGGACGGACGGCGCCGGGCGGTCAGCGGGGCGGGGCGCCGGACGACGGTGCGGGGGCGGTGTCCGCACCGTCCGGTCACTTCGTCGCGCTCAGGTGGGCGAAGACCACCACGTTGCTGGTGTAGCCCGTCCGCCGGCTGAAGAGGCCGCCGCAGGTGATCACACGGAGTTCCGGGCGCCGGGCCGGGCCGTAGACCTCCCCGTCCGGGAAGCCCACCTTGTCGAAGACCTTCACCCGGTCCACGGTGTAGACGGCGGTACGCCCGTCCACCCGTTTGACCTCGATGAGCCTGCCGGGCTTGACCTGGGCGAGCGCGGCGAACACGGCACGGCCGGTCGGGGTGTCGCGATGACCGACGGCGATCGCGGTGCCGGACTCGCCCGGTGTGGGGCCGCCCTGGTACCAGCCGACCAGCTTGGGTCTGTCGACGGGCGGTGTCTCCAGCTGCCGGTCCCGGTCGAGCCGGATGGCCGTGATCGGGGCGTCGATCCCCAGCGAGGGAACGCGGAAGGACGTGGGCCGGGACCGGGGCAGCGGGCGGGGCGGGGGCGCGGCGGGAGCCGTGCCGGGCTCTTCCCGGCTCGGACCGCGTCCGTCCGCCCGGGCGGAGTGCGGGCCGGCGGCCGCCTCGGCGCCCGGGTCGCCCGGCCGGCCGGGGACGGCCGGTGTACCGGGTCCGCCGCACCGCGTCCCGACCGTCACCAGGACGACCACGAGCAGGGCCGTCCTGGTGAGGCGGTAGGCGCGGGTCCGGTGCCACGGCCTGCGTCTGCGCCTACGCGGCACCATGGGGCCGCCGGCGGATCAACCGGAAGTACACGGCACCGCAGACCGCTACCAGGCCCACCGCCGCCGCCGCGGTCACCGGCGAGTAGGCGGCCGCAGTGTCGACGAGACCACCGCCGCCCGCGTGCACGCCACCCTTCGGGGGTTCGCGGTCGCTCTGGCCCCAGCCCCCGTTGTCCTCCTGGTGGTCCTCGATCTGTCCGCCCGGCCCCTGGGCCCCGTCGTGCTGGCCGTCGTGCTGGCCGCCGTGCTGGCCGTCGTGCTGGCCGTCGTGCTGGCCTTCGCGGCAGTTGACCCGGAAGACCTTCTCCTTCGTGGCACCCCCCGCGACCCAAGTGATCTTGTACTGCCCGTCGGCCAGCCCCAACGGGTCGGTGTGCCCGGCACCCCCGGCGAGCTGGATGGTGCCGGCGACCGTGGCCGCGGTGGGCAGCGGGGGCTGCGGCGTGATGGTGTACGCGATGGTGGGGAGGACATCGAAGTTGACCGCGTCGAGGTAGAACCTGCAGACCAGGGGGTCGTCCTTGCCACCCAAGGCGGGATACGCCTCGGCGCGGTGGATCCTGATGTCGCCGTTCTCGCCCGCGGCCACCGCGTTCGGCGCCGCAACCCATGACGCGCCCGCCGCGGCGAGGGCGGTGAGGACGACTGTGGCGCCCGCGCGGGAGGCTACGGCACGTGGGAGTGTCAGGGTGGGCATGCGCAATCCTCCGAGTTCAGACGATTTTCATACAATCGCTCTTTCGCCTGGACTCTCCGTCATGGACCGCGCAGCCCCCGGCATCGACGCCCGGCGCGCCGTCAGATATCGCTCGTACGGCGCAATCCCGAGCGACCGGGCCTTGCCCGCGCGGCCGGTCCCGGAGCACCTCCGGGCCGCCCCGGCGAACGCAGCGCCACGGCCGACGAGCTGGCCGAGGGAGGCGCCGATGGTGAAGTGCCCGAAGTTGCGGTCCTGTTCCCGCGGGGCGGACTGGCGGGCCACCAGGGACTGGGCGCCGATCACGAAGCCGAGGTGGCCGAGTCCCATCACTCCGCTCCACAGGGCCATCGCCCAGAGGGAGTTCACGAGTCCGCTGAGGACGCAGCCGCCGGAGACGAGCACCACGCCCGCGGGAAGCAGCGGTGCGCAGCGGCCGTGGTCGGTGCGGCGGCCGAGCGGTACGGCGGCGAACAGCGGGAGCAGGGCGTACGCACCCGCGATGACGCCGACCGCCCGCTCGTCGACGCCCAGCGCGAGCGCCCGGTAGGAGACGGCGGGCCGGGCCATCGACACCGCCCCCTGCGCGAATCCGAAGGCGATGACGAGGCGGAGCAGCCAGCCGTGGTTCCCACCGGGCGCCATGAGTACGTCCTCCCGGAGTGGTCAGATGATGCCGAACAGGATGCCCGCGCCGAGGACCACCAGCGAGGTGAGGGCGGCCCACTTCACCACGAACCTCGTGTGGTCGCCGAACTCGACCTTGGCCATCCCGACCAGGACGTAGACGGCGGGGACGAGCGGGCTGGACATGTGCAGCGGCTGGCCGACGATCGAGGCGCGGGCGATCTCCAGCGAGGAGACCCCGTGCGCCTGGCCCGCCTCGGCGAGCACCGGCAGGATGCCGAAGTAGAAGCCGTCGTTGGACATGAAGTACGTGAGCGGGATGCTGAGCACGCCCGTCACGAAGGCCATGTGCGGGCCCATGCCGTCGGGGATGTTGTCGACCAGCCACGTGGCCATGTGGTCGACCATGCCGGTGCCCTGCAGGACGCCGGTGAAGACGGCCGCGGCGAAGACCATGCCGGAGACGTTGAGGACGTTCTCCGCGTGGGCGCCGATGCGGGCCTTCTGGTCGGGCATGTGCGGGAAGTTGACGGTCAGGGCGAGCGCGGCGCCGAGCAGGAACAGCACCGGGATCGGCAGCCACTCCATGATCATGGCGGTGAGCAGCACGACCGTGAGCAGTGCGTTGAACCAGTACAGCTTGGGGCGCAGGGTGGGGCGGTCCGGGGCGAGACCCTGGAGCGTCTCGTCCTCGGGCCGGTCCGGCAGGCCCGCGCCGGAGCCGGAACCGCCGGCGCCCTGCGTGGCCTTGCCGCTGCCGGAGCCGGCGCCGCTCTTCGCACCCTCGCCGGTACCCGCGCTGACGAGGACCGTCTCCTGCTCGACCGGCTCTTCGACCAGCACCTCGTCCAGCGTGAGGACGCCGAGCCGCTTGCGCTCGCGGCGGCCGAGGACGTAGGCGAGGGCGAGGACGAACAGCAGGCCCACGGCCAGCGCCGGGATCATCGGCACGAAGATGTCGCTGGCGTCGAGCTTGAGCGCGGTGGCGGCGCGGGCGGTCGGGCCGCCCCACGGCAGCGTGTTCATCACACCGTTGGCCATGGCGGCGACGCCGGTCATCACGACCAGGGACATCTTCAGGCGCTTGTAGAGCGGGTACATCGCCGAGACCGTGATCATGAAGGTGGTCGAGCCGTCGCCGTCGAGGGAGACGATCGCGGCGAGGACCGCGGTGCCGAGGACGATGCGCAGCGGGTCGGCCTTGCAGAACCTGAGGATGCCCCGCACGATCGGGTCGAAGAGGCCGACGTCGATCATCACACCGAAGTAGACGATCGCGAACATGAGCATCGCCGCGGTGGGGGCGAGGCCGGTGACGCCGTCGATGACGTAGTCACCGAGCTTGGCGCCCTTGCCGACGAACACGCAGAACAGCGCGGGAATCAGCACGAGCGCCGCGATCGGCGACATCTTCTTCAGCATGATCAGGACCAGGAAGGTCGCGATCATGGCGAAGCCGAGGATGGTCAGCATGAATGGATACCTAACGTTCGCCCTTGAACATCCCACCTGGGTGTCGGCGGTGCGTTGACGTTAGGTGCGGTCGTCCGGCGTTAACAAGATGTTGACGTGCGAGCAATAAGCGCGAAAGTACAGGTCACAGGCTTGCGGTGACCTGGACGGGGACGCCGTTGAGAACCGCGTTGCCCGACAGCGGGTCGAGCAGGCTGCCGTCGAGGAGCTGGTTGACGTTGACGCCGGGCGCGGCGGAGGCGTGGCCGAGCCGGGTGCCGGGACGGTCGTGGCCCCAGCCGTGCGGCAGGCTCACCACACCGGGCCGGACGGCGTCGGTGACCTCGGCGGGAGCCACCACCTCTCCCCCGGCGCCCTTGACGCGTACGTCCTCCCCGTCGCGCACGCCGAGCCGGCCGGCGTCCTCGGGGTGGATGTGCACGGTGCACCGGTTGGAGCCGCCGGTGAGGGCGGGCACGTTGTGCATCCAGCTGTTGTTGGAGCGCAGATGGCGGCGGCCGACGAGGACGAGCCCCTCGGGGCGCTCGTGCAGGGCCTGCCGGAGCCGGGGCAGGTCGCCGGCGATGGGCTCCGGCAGCAGCTCGACCTTGCCGCTGCGGGTCCTCAGCGGCTGCGGCAGGCGCGGGCGCAGCGGGCCGAGATCGATGCCGTGCGGGTGGGCGAGCAGCCTGTCCAGGGTCAGCCCGTCGGGTCGTGCGCCGAAACCGTCGCCGTACGGGCCGAGCCGCAGCATCATGTCGAGCCGCCGTTCGGGGCCGTTGTCGCCGGTGAGCTGTGCGGCGAGTTCGCGCGGGTCACGGCCGTACACCGGTGAGTGCTCGTCCTGGACCGCCTTGCCGAGGGTCTGGTCGACGACCATCGCGTCGACGGCGGCCGGGTCGGCGCCGTGCATGCCGCTCGCCGCCAGGATCAGCCGGGCGAGGATCTCGCTCTCGGCCATGCGGCCGGGCTCCAGCGGGACCGCGGGACGGGTGTAGCGGACCTGGTTGCGTACGGCGAGGGTGTTGAAGGCGAAGTCGTGGTGCGGGCTCTGCGAGGGCGGGGGCGGCGGCAGGACGACGTGGGCGTGGCGCGAGGTCTCGTTGAGGTACGGGTCGACGCTGACCATGAAGTCCAGCGAGCCCAGTGCCTTGTCGAGGCGGTCGCCGTCGGGCGCGGAGAGCACCGGGTTGGCGGCGACGACGATGAGTGCGCGGACCGGCTCGCCCTCGTCGGTCGCGGTGTCGATCTCCTCGGCGAGCGCCGACAGGGGCACCTCACCCTTGGCCTCGGGAAGCCGCCGTACCCGGGAGTGCCAGCGGCCGAGGGCGAAGCCGCGGCCGGGGCCCGCCGGCCGGGGTGTCTTGTCGGTGGCGGCCTGCGGGAAGAGGGCGCCGCCGGGCCGGTCGAGGTTGCCGGTGAGGATGTTGAGGACGTCGACCAGCCAGCTCGCCAGGGTGCCGTGCGGGACGGTGCAGCTGCCGATGCGGGCGTAGACGGCGGCGGTGGGCGCGGCGGCGAGTTCACGGGCCAGGGTGCGGATGACACCGGCGTCGAGGTCGCAGGCCGCGGCTACGGCCTCGGGCGTGAAGTCCGTCAGGGAGTCCCGGAGTTCCTCGAGCCCCTGGACGTGCGGGGCGAGGTCCTTGAGGTCGACCAGGTCCTCCTCGAACAGCACGGTCGCCATCGCGGCGAGCAGCAGGGCGTCGGTGCCGGGGCGGATCGCCAGGTGCCGGTCGGCGAGCTTGGCGGTACGGGTGCGGCGCGGGTCCACGACGGTGAGCCGGCCGCCGCGGGCCTTGAGCGCCTTGAGCCTGCCGGGGAAGTCGGGGGCGGTGCACAGACTCCCGTTGGACTCCAGGGGGTTGGCGCCGATGAGGAGCAGATGGTCGGTGTGGTCCAGGTCCGGCACCGGTATCGCGTCGGCGTGGCCGAACAGCAGCCCGCTGGAGACGTGCTTGGGCATCTGGTCGACCGTGGAGGCGGTGAACAGGCTGCGGGTGCGCAGGGCGCCGAGCAGCACCGGCGGGTAGAGGGCGCCGGCCATGGTGTGCACGTTGGGGTTGCCGAGGACCACGCCGACGGCGTTCGGGCCGTGCCGCTCCACGACGGGGCGCAGGCCGGCGGCGACCGCGTCGAAGGCCTCCTCCCAGGTGGCCTCGCGCAGGGTGCCGTTCTCCCGGACGAGCGGGGTGCGCAGCCGGTCGGGGTCGCCGTCCACGGCGCCGAAGGAGGCGCCCTTGGGGCAGATGAAGCCTTTGCTGAAGACGTCCTCGCGGTCGCCGCGGGCGCGGGTGACGCGGGTGCCCTCGATGGTGAGGGTCAGCCCGCAGGTGGCCTCGCACAGGGGGCAGATACGCAGGGCGGTGCGGGACACGGGTCCTCCTGGAGGGTCGGCGGCGTGCCGGGCGGGCGCGGACGGACACGACGAACTCCAGGGGAGCATACCGACCGGTATGCATGGAGGGGAGCCCCTGGGAGGCCGAAGGGCGGCCCGAGGATTCAGTCCAGCACGCGCGCGAGGTACGCCCGCAGCAGCGCCCGCGTCTCGCCGATGATCGCCTCGTCCCCGCGCGGGTCCGTCCGGAAGGCCAGCTGGACCAGGGTGTCGGCACTCTCCACGGCGACCAGGAAGACCCGGCGCAGATCCTCGTCGGGGGTGCGGCCGAGGTAGCCGGAGAGCAGCTCGGTGAGCCGGTCGGCGACCCGGGTGTTGGGCTCGGCCTGGCGGGCGCCGACCGGTATCTGGTTGCCGAAGTCGACCAGGGAGAAGCCGGGAGCGGTGCGCTTCATGGCCAGGTACTCGTCCAGGACGGCGTCCATCGCGGCCCGCCAGTCACCCTTGCGGGCCTCCTTCAGCCGCTCGGTGACGCGCTCGGTGTACCACTCGAGGTTGCGCTGGGCGAGGGCGTCGGCCATCTGCCGTTTGTTGCCGAAGAACCGGTAGACCGAACCGATGGGCACGCCGGCGCGCAGGGCGACCGAGCGGGTGCTCAGGGCGTCGTAGCCGACCTCGTCGAGGAGTTCGGCGCACGCGTCGAGGATCCTGGTCAGCCGTTCGGCGCTGCGCCGCTGCACGGGCGCGCGGCGGAGGGATGTCGCGTGGGGCACGGGCTTCATGATGCCTCTCCGCCGTGGTCGGGTGAACCTCGCCCGACAGTACGGAGAAGGATGGCTGTTGCACTCATTCGCCGGCGACGAGCGTCGCGGCCCCGGCCGAAGGCTCCCCGGCCCCCGCCTCCGCGTCCGACACCGTGATGTCGGCGGTGCTCTGGACCGGCTTGCCGCGCACGGCCCACACGGTGCCGTCGTCGGCGTACAGGCGCGCGGTCACATGATGGGTGCCGCGCGGGACGAGGCGCTCGGGCAGGTGGTACTCGGGCGCACGCAGCCGGGCCACCCGGCGGCCGTCGACGAAGAGGTGGGCGAGCCCGCGCCCGGTGACCGCCGTCGGCTCGGCGCCGGGTGCGGAGCAGCGGAAGTGGCGGAAGGTCAGCCGGACGTCCCAGCCGCCGGAGTCCGCGGTCACCTCCACGCCGACGTCCGGCGCCCCCTCCCTGGCGACCTCGCGCAGATGGCGGCCCGTCTCGTCGGTGTCGTTCAGGACCTTGCCCACCGGCGAGGGCGAGAGCGTGCCCCCGCGCTCGTGCGCCTCGCCGGTCCCGCAGCCCGCCGCCGCGCACGACAGCAGGACGCAGGCCGCGAGCGCGGCGACGGATCTGCGCGTCCTCGACGTCCACGACATGCTCCGGAGACTAGGACAACGTTCCGGCCCCTCGAATCCCCCTGAAGTCTGGTTCTCCTCGTCCCCCGGACGGAGTACGCGGGGACCTCTTGCGCACCACCCCGCGCATTCCTACGGTGTTACATAGGAATTGGACGCAAGGGAGCGAGCATGGGCGCGGACGCGCGGAAGACCGCCGAGGGACTGTCGTATCTGACCGGGTTCGGCAATGAACACGCCTCGGAGGCGGTGCCCGGCGCCCTGCCCGAGGGCCGCAACTCGCCGCAGCGCGCGCCGCTCGGCCTGTACGCGGAGCAGCTGAGCGGTACGGCGTTCACCGAACCGCGGGCGCACAACCGCCGCTCCTGGCTGTACCGGATCCGCCCGTCGGCCGCGCACCCGGCCTTCACCCGCACCGGCAACGGCGCGATCCGCACGGCGCCGTTCACCGAGACGGTGCCCGACCCCAACCGGCTGCGCTGGAACCCGCTGCCCGAGCCGCCGGCCGGTACGGACTTCCTGGCCGGCCTGTGGACCCTGGGCGGCAACGGCGACGCGACCCAGCGCACCGGCATGGCCGTGCACCTGTACCACGCCAACGCCTCGATGGAGCGGGTCTTCTCGGACGCCGACGGGGAGCTGCTGATCGTGCCGGAACGCGGCGGGCTGCTGCTGCACACCGAGTTCGGCCGCCTCCATGTGGAGCCCGCATATGTAGCGCTGATTCCACGTGGGGTGCGCTTCCGTGTGGAGCTGCTGGATGAGTCCGCCCGGGGCTATGTGTGCGAGAACTATGGGGCTCCCTTCCAGCTCCCGGACCTCGGCCCGATCGGCGCCAACGGGCTCGCCAACCCCCGGGACTTCCGGGCGCCGGTCGCCGCGTACGAAGAGATCGAGGGCCCGGTTGAGGTGGTGAACAAGTTCTGCGGCAACCTCTGGACGGCGACCTACGACCACTCCCCCCTCGACGTGGTCGCCTGGCACGGCAACCATGTGCCGTACGTCTATGACCTGCGCCGCTTCAATGTGATCGGAACCATCTCCTACGACCACCCCGACCCGTCCGTCTTCACGGTCCTGACCTCCCCGTCGGACACCCCGGGCCTGGCCGGGGTCGACTTCGTGGTGTTCGCGCCGCGCTGGCTGGTGGGCGAGGACACCTTCCGGCCGCCGTACTTCCACCGGAACGTGATGAGCGAGTACATGGGACTCGTCGAGGGCGCGTACGACGCGAAGGCGGAGGGCTTCGTGCCCGGCGGCGGCTCGCTGCACAACATGATGTCGGCGCACGGTCCGGACCGGGAGACCTTCGACCGGGCGAGCGCGGCAGAGCTGCGGCCGCAGAAGGTCGACGACGGTCTGGCGTTCATGTTCGAGACCCGCTGGCCGGTGACGCTCACCCCGCACGCGGCCGGCGCGGACCATCTCCAGCAGCGCTACGACGACGTGTGGCACGGTCTGGAGCGCCACTTCCGTCCATTGCGCTGACCCGGCCCCGACAGGTACGGATAGCCGCGTGACCTCCTTCGCCCCGGATTCGATCGTCCTGAACCGCAAGCTGCCGCTCTGGTATCAGGTGTCGCAGTCGCTGCGCGCCTCGATACTCGGCCGCTCACCGCAGGACCCGCTGCGCCTGCCCACCGAGGAACAGCTGGCGGAGCACTACGGCGTCAGCGTGCTGACCATGCGGCAGGCGCTGAAGGAACTGGAGGACGAAGGGCTGATCAGCCGGCACCGGCGGCGCGGCACGTTCATCGAGCCCGGGGTCCGGCGCGGGGCTCCCGTACGGCTGCTGGGCTCGGTGGACGCGATCGTGGCCCAGCAGTCCGGCATGACGACCGAGCTGCTGGACCACGGGCAGGCGCCGGTGCCCGCCGGGATCGCCGAGTACTTCCCGGACCTCGCGGAGGTGGCCACGTACCACCGGCTGCGCGGCGACGAGAAGACCGGCGAGCCGACCAATCACGCCGTCAACCACGTCCGCCCCGAACTCGCCGCGCTCATCGACCCGGAGGACCTGGTCCGCTGGCCGATGACGAAGGTCCTGCGGGATGTCGTCAAGGCGGACATCAGCCGGATCACGGACACCGTGGAGGCCCGGCTCGCGGACCCGGACACCGCGCGGCTGCTCCAGGTCCCGCTGCTCAGCCCGATCCTGCACTACACGGGCGTCACGTACGACACTCGCGGCCGGGTGCTGGACGTCGCGGTCATCCACTACCGGGGCGACCGCTTCTCGTTCACCGTCACGCTGGAAGCGACCTGATCCGGGGCACCGGTCAGGCCGTACCATGCCCTGCGTGACGCACGACGACGCTCCGCTGCTGGCGGACCTCATGCCGTGGTCCGTCGCACCGCTGCGGCCCGGCCGCACCTGGCCGACGGCACCCGACCCGGCCTCCCTGAAGGCCCGCTGGGACGCCCTGCTGAAGGCCGAAGGACCCGACCGTCACGCCCTGTTCGAGCCGACCCGCGCCCGTACACCGGACTCGGCCGTGGGCCAGCTGCCCGGTCAGTCCACCGGCACGGAACGGCTCGCGCGCGCCGAGGGGCCCTGCGCGGAGCCGGTACGGGTCCTGGCGGCGCCCTTCGACGAGCAGTGGCTCATCCCGGACCACCGGCTGATCGACGCGGCCCGCCCGGAGCTGTGGCGGGTGGCGGACGCGCACCAGGTGTTCACGGTGGAGACGGGCGACGGCGACGCTCCGCTGCTGGCGACATCGCTGCTGCCCACGCTGCGCGCCGGCCGCGTCCGTCCGCTGCACCGGCGCCCCGGCGGCAGGGAACCGAACCTCGCGCCCGGCCTGCTGGACCACCTGTCCGCCCGCCTGGGCGACCGCCCCCCGGCACCCGACGTACTGGCCTGGATCCTGGCCACCGTCCGCCCGGACCTCACCGTCCCGCTCACCGACGACCTGGGGCTGTGGTCCTCCGGCGTGGAGTGGGGCCGCCGGATGCTCTGGCTGCTGCGCCGCGACGGCGAACGCCCCAAGCTGCCGGGCGGCCGCCGCCCCTATGTCCGCGCGCCCCTGCCGAGCCGGCCCCTGACGCTCCACTACGACCGCGACGAGGAGACCCTGCACCTCGACGAGGGCCGCATCTCCCCCGTCCCGCCGGAGGCCTGGGACTACGAGGTGGCCGGAGTCCGGGTCCTGGCGGCCTGGCTGGCGGTCCGCACCACCCCGGCCGAGCCGGGCACCCTCAGCGCGATCCGCCCGGCGGCCTGGCCGCAGGCCTGGACGTCGGAGCTGCTGGAGCTGATCACGGTCCTGGCCCTGCTGGCGGAACTGCGGCCCCTGCGGGCCGGCTTGCGGGTGACGTCATCGGTCACGGCGAGCGACCTGCGGCAGGCGGGCGTCCTTCCGGTACCCGAGCCGTCCCGCCGTCCCGCCTCGGTCCTGGACCACCGCGAGGAGGGTCCGGACGGTCAGTTCGCGCTGCTCTGACGGCGGCTGGGGGCTGCCTCCGGGCCCCGGACGGGCATCATGCGCTTGATCCGAGCCGGACGACGGGGCCCACGACCGGCGCCCCGACACCCGCGACGCGGCCCGGCATCCGGCAGGCCGCCGGCCAGGATGTACCGGCGGGTGACGTGTCGCCCATGGCGATCCCCGTTCGAGCGAGGCGGCCTCGCCGCAACCAGCCCAGTGGCGCGGGGAACCACGCGACCGGCCCACCGCGACCCGCGCCCGGCGTACCTGCCGGGCTAGCGCGGCGCGAACGCGTCGAGGACCCGTTCCAGCGCCCGCTCGAACACCGCGTCCAGATCGATGGGACCCGCGTCCTCCATGAACGCCGCCGCCATCCTGGGATACGCGCCGGAGGCGATCTGGCTGCCCAGGTAGGCGATGCGCACCGCGTTCTCCTCGTCCTCCGACCACGGCAGGGCCCGGGCCCGCTCGGCGGCGGTGCTGCTGACCACGCAGTACCTGGAGGAGGCCGATCGACTCGCCGACGACATCGCCCTGGTGGACCGGGGGCGGGTCGCGCACACCGGCTCGCCCGCCGAACTCAAGGCGCTCGTCGGGTCGTACGCGGAGGCGGTGGTCGCGGACGCCGAGGCGCTGCCGAAGGCGGCGGCCGTGCTCGACCGGCTCACCGGCAGCGAGCCCGCTTTCGACCGTGAGCGCGACGCGGTCGGCGCGGTCACCACCGACCCGACCCTGACCCTCCCGCGCCTGGTGCGCGAACTCGACGCGGCGGGCGTGCCGTTGCTGGACGCGAGCATCCGGCCGCCCACCCTCGACGACGTCTTCCTGCGGCTCACCGGGGAGCCCGCCGACAGCAAGGAGCCTGCCGCATGAGCGCACCGGTGTACGACGGACTCGCGATGACGGGACGGCAGCTTCGCCGGGTCCGCAACAATCCCGGCCTGGCGATCCTGACCCAGATGATGCCGGTCAACATGCTGCTGTTCTTCGGCTATGTGTTCGGCAGCGCGCTGGCGATGCCCGGCCGCGAGTACCGCTCCTTCCTCGTGCCGGGGCTGCTCGTCGCGACGGCCGCCGGCGGGCTGATGACCGGGATGTTCCAGGCCGCCCAGGACACCCACCGGGGCGTGATGGACCGGTTCCGCACGATGCCGGTGAGCCGGGCCGCCGTGCCGCTCGGGCAGGCCGTGGCGGACCTCGTCGTCACGACCGTCGGCACCGTGCCGTTGCTGCTCGTCGGGCTCGCGGTCGGCTGGCGGATCGAAGGGTCCGCGCTCGAGGCCGCCGGAGCCGTGGCGCTGCTGCTGCTCTTCCGGTTCGCCTGCACCTGCGCCGGGATCTACCTGGGGCTGCTCACCCGCAGCGAGGACGCCGCCGGACAGCTCGGCGCCTCCTCGTTCGTGCTGCCGCTGCTGTCCAACGCGTACATCCCGACGGGCCACCTGCCGGGCTGGCTGCGCACGCTCGCCGAGTGGAACCCGATCAGCGCCGTGACCACCGCCCTGCGGGATCTGTTCGGCAATGCGCCGGTCCCGGCGGACTCCGCCTGGCCGGTGGCCCACCCGGTCGCCGGGTCGCTCATCTGGAGTCTCGCGCTCAGCGCGGTGTTCCTGCCGCTCGCCGTACGCCGGTACACCCACGGGGAGCGGTGACCGGTACTGACAAACCCGCCGGTCACGGGACATGATCCAGCCCATGGATCATCTGCCCCTGCCCCTGGAGGGCATCACCGTCGTCGCCGTCGAACAGGCCGTGTCCGCGCCCTTCGCGACCCGGCAGCTCGCCGACCTGGGCGCCCGGGTCATCAAGGTGGAGCGCGTCGACGGCGGCGACTTCGCGCGCGGCTACGACACCGCCGCCGCCGGACTCGCCTCCCACTTCGTGTGGTGCAACCGCGGCAAGGAGTCCCTCGCCCTGGACCTCAAGGACCCGCGCGGGCTGGACGTCGTACGGCGGCTGGTCGCGGACGCGGACGTGTTCGTGCAGAACCTGGCCCACGGGGCTGCCGCCCGGCTGGGGCTCGACGCGGCCACGCTGTGCGCCGCGCACCCGCGGCTGATCGCCGTGGACATCTCGGGCTACGGCGGCTCGGGCCCGTACGCGGACAAGCGGGCCTACGACATGCTCGTGCAGTGCGAGGCGGGACTGGTGTCGGTGACGGGGACGCCCGAGCAGCCCGTCAAGGCGGGGATCCCGGCGGCGGACATCGCGGCGGCCATGTACGCGTTCTCCGGCGTGCTGGCGGCCCTCCTCCGGCGCGGGACGACCGGGCGGGGCGGCCCGGTGGAGGTGTCCATGCTGGAGGCGCTCGCCGAGTGGATGGGGCACCCGCTGCACCATGCGATGCACGGGGGTGAGCCCCCGGTGCGCACCGGGCTCGCGCACGCCGTCATCGCGCCGTACGACGCCTACCCGACGGCGGACGGCGGGCGGGTGCTGCTGTCGGTGCAGAACGACCGGGAGTGGCGGCGACTGGCCGAACAGGTCATAGGGCGCCCGGAATTGGGGATGGATCCGGCATACGCGACGAATGCGGCGCGGGTGGCGCACCGGGAGCGGACCGACGAGCTGGTCGCGGGTGCGCTGGGCGTACTGGTGGCCGAGGAGGCTCTGGCCCGGCTGGAGAAGGCGGGCATCGCCTGTGCGCGGCTGAGGGATCTGCACGAGCTGGCCGAGCATCCGCAGCTGGCGGCCCGGGAGCGGTGGCGTGAGGTGGGGTCGCCGGTCGGACCGCTGAAGGCGCTGCTGCCTCCCGTCACACTGCCGGGCGGGGACGAGGCACGCATGGGCGATGTGCCCGCGCTCGGGCAGCACACCGAGGCGCTGCTGCGTGCCGTGGGGATGACGGACGGCGAGATCGCAGTGCTACGCCGGGACGGTGTGGCGGCCTGAGCACGGGCACCCCGGACAGGGCTCCGGGGGCGCCGGTTCGCTCGGTGACGGGGGTCGGTGAGAGGGCCCGGTGACCGCTGGGTGAGGCTCAGTGGCCGCCGAAGAGCGTGCGGCGCAGCCTGCGCAGCGGTGCGAAGAGCGAGACGCGGCTGACCCGGGTGCCGCGGTCGCTGCGCTCGTGCGCCGCGTCACGCGCCGTCAGCTCACGCATCAGCGAGGTCGCCTCGACCGTCTCCCGCTGCGGTATGGCGGGACCCGCCAGTACCGACAGATGGCGGTCGAGGCGCGAACTGGTCGCGCTGCTCCCGCAGGTGATCGCAGGGACCCTGGCCCTGCTGCGCACTGTTATCTGCTCCATGTCACTCCCCACCCGTACGAGTCCACCCGGCCCGGGCAGGGTAACCCTATCGCCCCATCGGGGCACGCGTGTATCTCGGGCACAGGATTCACCTTCCCTGTAAGGCGGTTGACCATCCCACGTTGACTACGCTCCGAATCCGACCGATTTCAGGGTGAGTTGGACAATGGGCCGGCTGGTGGGCTGGGCTGATCCGCCGTCAGGCTCGATGGTTACGGCGAGTGAGGTCGAGGACTTGTCGAGCCCCTTCGCGACCAAGGGCGTGTCGCCCGTGAAAAGCCCGAGGGAGCGGGGTTGGGCGCGGGGGCGCATGAGCCAGAGCTGGTGCACACGTCCACCGGGCGGGGTGCCGTATCGGCTGAGCGTGACGACGGCCTCCCCCTCCGACGCGGAAGCGATCACTCCGATACCGCGGCCCTGCGCGTCCTCGCTCCTCGTGGCGCGGGCGTCGGACGCGGCGAGAACGTGGGCGATCTCACGTGAGCGGGCCCGCTCCGCGCCGAGCCGGTCCTCGGTGCGGTTCGCCTGGACCGCGAAGAGGGAGGCGACCACGAGGGCCGCCGCGGCGGTGGCCGTGGCGAACGGCACGAACAGCGGACGTGTCCGGGGCGTACGGGAGCGGCCCGGCGGGGGCTGGGCGCCCCAGACGTGCGGCGGCAGCTGGGGCGTGCGCTCCCGGCCCGGCGCCTGCTCCTGCGGGGTGGCGCGGACGGCGGCCAGCACCCGGTCGCGCAGGGCGGCGGGCGCGGGGGCCGCCGCGGACCAGGCCAGGCGCACCGCGTCCTCGGCCAGGGCCCGCACCTCGGCGGCGCAACGGTCGCAGCCCCCCAGATGTCTCTCGAAACGGCGTCGCTCACCGGGTTCGAGGGCGTCGAGCGCGTAGGGCGCGGCGAGGGAGTGCGGGTCCTCGCGGCGCAGGAGTCTGCCGACGATGCTCACGCGGCTCCTCCCAGGCACTCGCGCAGCCGGGTGAGGCCGTCGCGCATCCGCGTCTTGACCGTGCCGAGCGGCAGCGAAAGCCGCTCGGCCACCTCACGGTAGGTGTAGCCGTCGTAGTAGGCGAGCGTCACCGACTGGCGCTGCAGGGCCGTGAGCCGGTTCAGGCAACGGCGCACCCACTCCCGCTCCAGGCCCGCCTCCACCTCCTCGGCGACCTGGTCGAACGCGGGTTCCCCGGCCCGCAGCGCCTCCCGCTGCTCGCGCTCGCCGGCCGCGCGGGCGCTGCGCACCCGGTCGACGGCGCGGCGGTGGGCGAGGGTGAGGATCCAGGACAGGGCGCTGCCCCGGCCGGGGTCGAACCGGGCGGCGGAGCGCCACAGTTCGAGCAGCACCTCCTGGGCGACCTCCTCGGACTGGGCGGGATCGCGCACCACCCGCCGCACGAGCCCGAACACCGGCCCGGACACCAGCCCGTACAGCTCCTCGAAGGCCCTCTGGTCGCCGCCCGCCACGAGCACCAGCAGCTCGTCGGCCGCCATCCGGGCCCCGTCTCCGTGACCGCAGCCGGCCCTTCCTCGCGCACCGCGCATCCGCACCGCACACACCTCCCCGAGAAGTTACGGATCAGCGGGCCGAAAACGCGGGTCGCGGGCCGTGAAAAGTTTTTCTCCGTCCGACCAAACCGATCGGCGGCTCCGCTCCGTATACCCCTCCGTCAAAGGCAAGTCGGCACTGAGGACGGACGGCATGACACCTCTTAACTCCAGGAGCGGTGCGGGGCGCTCGGGTCTGGTCGCGCTCATCTGCGGGGCCCTGGCCGCCGGAGGGCTCGCAGCCGCCGGCGTCACCACGCTGGCACCCGGGGCGGCCTCCGCCTCCTCCCACCGGGAGGCCCCACTGATCTCGGGCACCCCGCAGTACGACAACACGGACCTGTACGCGTTCGTCAGCCCGGACAAGCCCGACACGACGACGATCGTGGCCAACTGGATCCCGTTCGAGGACCCGGCGGGCGGTCCGAACTTCTACACGTTCGCTGACGACGCGCAGTACGACCTGCACATCGACAACAACGGTGACGCGCAGGGCGAGCTGGTGTTCCGTTACACCTTCAAGACGCACACGAAGAACGGCGACACGTTCCTGTACAACACGGGCCCGGTCAGCAACCTGGCCGACCCGGACCTCAACATCACGCAGACCTACGACCTCGACCTCATCCGGCTGAAGAACGACCACGAGGTGTCGCGGACGAAGGTCGCCGACGACGTCCCGGTGGCGCCGTCGAACGTCGGCAAGGCGTCCATGCCGGACTACGGCAAGCTGCGCTCGCAGGCCGTCTACAAGACGGCCGGGGGCACCACGACCTTCGCCGGGCAGGCGGACGACCCGTTCTTCCTGGACCTGCGCGTCTTCGACCTGCTGTACGGGGGGAACCTCAGCGAGGTCGGCCGGGACACCCTCAAGGGCTACAACGTCAACACCATCGCCCTCCAGGTGCCCAACGACCTGATCCGCGAGTCCTCCCACCAGCCCGTCGTCGGCATCTGGTCCACGACCCAGCGCCGCAACGCGCAGGGCTACTACGCGCAGGTCTCGCGCCTCGGCAACCCGCTGGTCAACGAGGTCGTCAACCCGCAGAAGGACAAGGACAAGTTCAACGCGTCGCAGCCGGCGTACGACGGGCAGTTCCTGAAGAACGTCACCAACCCCGAGCTGCCGAAACTCATCGAGTCCATCTACAAGATCAAGGCGCCCGCCGAGCCGCGCAACGACCTCGTCGACGTCTTCCTCAAGGGCGTCAAGGGCCTCAACCAGCCGCCGAACGGGAAGCCCTCGGAGGAACTGCGGCTGAACACCTCGATCATGCCGAGCATGCATCCCAAGCGGCTGGGCGTGCTGGACGGTGACAACGCGGGCTTCCCGAACGGGCGCCGGCTCACCGACGACGTGATCGACGAGGCGCTGCAGGTCGTCGAGGGCGAACTGGTCGGCTCAAAGAACGACTTGGGTGACGCGGTCGACGAGAACGACAAGAAGTTCGAGAAGTACTTCCCGTACGTCGCCGAGCCCACGGCCGGCTCACGCGGACGGCTCGCCAAGGGTACGACCGCGGGTACGGACGTGCGCAGCCAGCTCGGTGACGCCCTGCAGCCGGCCGGCTCCTCCTCGGGCGGGTCGGACGACACCATGCTGATGGCCGCCTCGGCGGCCTCCGGCGCAGCCGGGATCCTGCTGATCGGGACCGCCTTCGCGTGGTGGCGCCGGCGCATGCAGCGCGCGTACTGACACCCGCACCCCACCGAGACCGGCGCGGCCCGTATTCCCCTCCCCCACGGCGGGCCGCGCCTTCCCCCTTCGACATCACCAGGCGACCGAGGAGAGGGCATGTCCCCGCGTACGAATGACGACGACACCGGCGAGCGGCGGGTGAGCAGCACGGAGCCGGACGCAGCCGAGGCCGAGGCGTCGGATGCCTCCGCCTCGGCTGTCGGCGCACACGTCCCCTCCGGCGGCTCGGCCACAGGCGGTCCCTCCAGCTCGGACGATGCCGTGCCCTCCACCTCCCACACAAGCGGGCCGTCCGGCCCGGACGACCACGTGTGCTCCGGGCCGGACGAGCGTGTGGCCGCCGTTCGCCGGGCCGGTGCCGTCGGACGGCGTTGGCGGGCCGGGCGACTCGCCGGGTGCGTGGTGCTGTTGGCGGTCGCGCTGACCGGGGGCGCGATCGCCCTCGGCGCGGATCCGGCGCCGGCTACGGTGCCGGCCGCCTCCAGCGCCGTGGACCCCGGTGTCCTCGGCGGCGGAAACCTGGACGCGGGCATCGCCGCCCTGCAGGCGCATCTGCGGTCCCAGCCCAAGGACTCCGGCAGCTGGGCCACCCTCGGGCTGGCCTACGTCGAACAGGCGCGCACCAAGGGCGACCCCGCCCGGTACCCGCAGGCGGAGCAGGCACTGCGGCGGTCCTTGTCGCTCGCCCCGGACAACGACCAGGCGCTGGCCGGCCGTGCCGCCCTCGCCGCGGCCCGGCACGACTTCGGGAACGCCCTGACCTACGCGGACCAGGCCCTGCGGCAGAACCCGTACAGCGAGCGCGCGCTGTCCTTGCGCATCGACGCTTTGGTCGAACTCGGCCGGTACGCCGAGGCGTCGAAGGCCGCCGAGACCGCCGACGCGCGCAAGCCGGGCGTGCCGGTCTTCACGCGGTACGCCTATGTGCACGAGTTGCGCGGGGACGTGACCACCGCACGCCGGGTCCTCGAACAGGCGCTGTCCGCGGCCACTTCGCCGGGCGACACGGCCTACGTGGCCGCGCAGCTCGGCCAACTCGCGTGGAACCAGGGCGACGACAAGTCGGCGCTCACCTACTACGCCCGCGCCCTCGCCGCGGACGACGGCTACCTTCCGGCGCTGGAGGGCCGGGCCCGGGCACAGGCCGCGAGCGGTGACCGTGCCACGGCGATCAAGGGTATGGAGGCGGTGGTCTCCCGGTATCCGCTGCCCGGCCCGCTCGTCGAACTGGGGGAGCTGTACGAGGCGCGGGGCGCGGCCGGCGACCGGGCGCGGGCACGGCAGCAGTACGCCCTGGTGGACACCTGGATCGCCCTGGCCCGTGCCAACGGCGTCGACGCGGACCTCGACACCGCGCTGGCCGCCGCCGACCACGGCGACCGGGCGGCCGCGCTGCGGGCTGCCCGCGCCGAATGGGCCCGGAGGCACACCGTGCACACGGCGGACGCCCTCGCCTGGGCGCTCCACGCCGTCGGCCGCGACGCCGAGGCCCTGCCATACGCCCGCCGGGCGACGGCCACCGGCTACCGCAACGCCGCATTCCTCTATCACCGCGGTGTCTTGGAGCTGGCCACGGGCCACCGCACGGCCGGCCGCGCTTCGCTCACCTCGGCCCTGAAACTGAACTCCGGCTTCTCCCCGCTCGGTGCCGCGCGGGCCCGCAAGGCTCTGGAGGCCACGAAGTGAAGCCGCGTCTGCTCTTCGTCCTCCTCGCCATGTGCTCCCTCGCGCTCCTCCCGGCCGGCACCGCCGACGCGCATCCCCTCGGGAACTTCACCGTCAACCGCTACGACGGTCTGGTCGCCGCTCCCGGACAGCTGCGCGTCGACCATGTGGAGGACCTCGCCGAGATCCCGGCGACCCAGGCCAAACCCGAGCTGCACCGGCTGGGCCTGACCGCCTGGGCCCGGCAGCGGTGTGCCCGGGCCGCCGAGGACAGCAGACTGACCATCGGCGGGCGTCCGGCCCGCCTGACCGCCGTCGGCGGCACCGCGCGCCCGGGTCCCGGTCAGGCCGGCCTGAACACCCTCCGGGTGGAGTGCCGGCTGACCGCTCCGCTCCCCCGGGGCACCGTGTCCCTCGGCTTCCGCAGCGCCGGTGCGACCGGTGGGCCCGGCTGGCGGGAGATCACCGCGCGCGGCGACCGGATGACGCTCAGCGCGACGGACGTGCCGAGGACGTCGCTCTCGCACGAACTGACCACGTACCCCAAGGACTTGCTGTCCTCCCCCGCCGACACCACCGCCGCCTCCCTGCGGGTGCGCCCCGGCGGCCCGGCACTCGCCGCGGAGCGCCAGGACGCCCCGGGTGCCGGCGTGCTGCCCCGGGGTGCCGATCGCTGGACCCGGGCCCTGGACGACCTCGTGGCCCGCCATGACCTCACCGTCGGTTTCGCCGCGCTCGCGCTGCTCGTCGCGGTCGGCCTGGGCGCGATGCACGCCCTGGCCCCGGGCCACGGCAAGACCCTGATGGCCGCGACGGCGGCGGCGCGCGGGGGCGGGGCCCGCATGCGGGACGTGCTGCCCCTGGCCGCCTCGGTCACGGTGACCCACACCCTCGGCGTGGTCGCCCTGGGCCTGCTCGTCACGGCCGGTTCCGCCGCCACGCCCTCGGTGATCGCCTGGCTGGGCATCGCGAGCGGCGCCCTGGTGCTGCTGGCCGGCGCCAACCTCGTACGCCGGGCCTGGCGGAACCGAGCCCATGACGCCGCCCATGCCCATGTGCATCCCCGTGCGGACGCGCGGGAGGAGGCCGAGCGGCGCCAGTTGGCCGGTGTGGGCGCACACCATGGATCCGGCCACCACCATGACCACCACGGCGGTGTGGAGCACAGCCATGGGAGTCGCAACCACAGCCACAGCCACAGCGACAGCGACAGCCGTGGAGAACACACCCACACCCACGAGGAAGGCCACACCCACACGCATGGGGGCCACACGCACTCCCATGGAGGCCACACCCACACGCATCCCACCGCGCCCACCCTCCGCGGCACGATCCTGCTCGGGTTCGCCGGCGGTCTGGTGCCCAGCCCCTCCGCCGTGGTCGTCCTGGTCGGTGCCGCGGCACTCGGCAAGGCCTGGTTCGGGCTGCTGCTCGTGGTGGCGTACGGGGCCGGTCTTGCGCTGACGCTCACCGCGGCCGGGTTCGCCGTCGTCCGGCTGGGGTCAGGCGTGACCCGGGTGCTGGAGCGGCGCCCGCGCTGGACCGCGCACCCCGTGGCCGCCCTGGTGCGCCGGACCCTGCCGCTCGCCTCCGCGCTGGTCGTCGTCGCACTGGGCACCGGATTGGTGCTCAAGGGGGCCGTATCCGCGCTCGGCTGAGTTACTTTTGTGGAGAATTCGCGCGAGATGCCTTGGGGGGCGCCTGTGTCCGAAGAGCCCCGTGAACGTGTGATCGCGGGCCGCTACCGTCTGCTGTCCCCGCTGGGCGAGGGCGGCATGGGGACCGTGTGGCGCGCCCGTGACGAGGTGCTGCACCGCGAGGTGGCCGTCAAGGAGGTGCGGGCCCCGGCCGGGCTGCCCACCGCGGACGTCGAGCGGATGTACGCGCGTCTGGAACGCGAGGCGTGGGCGGCGGCCCGGGTCGCGAACCGCAACGTGGTCACCGTGTACGACGTGGCGATGGAGGGCGGCCGGCCCTGGATCGTGATGGAGCTGGTGGGTGGACCGTCCCTCGCCGACCAGTTGGAGGCGGAGGGGCCCCTGACCCCGCAGTCGGCCGCGCACATCGGTGCCGAGGTGCTGTCCGCGCTGCGCGGCGCGCACGCCGCCGGGGTGCTGCACCGGGACGTGAAGCCGGCCAATGTGCTGCTCGCCGACGGCGGACGGGTGGTCCTCACCGATTTCGGGATCGCCACGGTCGAGGGCAGCTCCGCGCTGACCATGACCGGTGAGGTGATCGGCTCGCCCGAGTTCCTGGCGCCGGAGCGGGCGCTGGGGCGTACGCCGGGGCCCGAGTCGGATCTGTGGTCGCTGGGTGTGCTGCTGTACGCGGCGGTCGAGGGCGTCTCGCCGTTCCGGCAGGACACCCCGCTGAGCACCCTGCGGGCGGTGGTGGACGAGGAGTTGCCGCCGCCGCGCCGGGCCGGGCCGCTCGCGCCGGTGATCGCCGGGCTGTTGCGCAAGGATCCGGCCGAACGGCTGTCCGCCGAGCGGGCGGAGCGGGAGTTGCGGGTGGTCGCGGCGGGCGGGGCGCCCGGGGCGGGCACCCTGCCCGTGGCGTCACCGTACGCTCCGACGGTGGCGGCCCGGCCGTCGCAGGACCGGCCGTCGCGGCCGTCCCGCACGCCCCCGGTGCCGCTGCCCATGGGGCACCCGGACCCCGCGACCACGGCCGTGGAGCCGGGTCCGCGGCCGGAGCGCGGCCGGCATGCCGCCCTCGTCCTGGTCGTGGGCGTGCTCGCGGCCGTCCTGGCGCTGGCCGGGGTGACGTACGCACTGCGCCACCAGAACAGCGGCAGCGGCAGCGGCAGCGGCAAGGGGAAGGACACCGCGAGCACCGGCCGGGCGAGCGGCGGCGCGCGCTCCCCCACGGCGGGCAGCACCACCGACTCCGGCACCGACGCGCCCCCGCCCACGCACGGCAGCGCTTCGGCGAGCAGTGAGCCGGCCCAGTCCGTGCACGTCGCCCTGACGGGCGCGCACACGACGTACTCCGGGACCTGTCCGCCGCCGGCCGCTCAGGCGCCCGCGTTCACCGCGACGTTCACGGTGGGGCGGCTGCCCGCGGAGGTGGAGTACCGGTGGGTACTGGCACACGGGTCGGTGTCGGACCCGGGGTGGAAGACGCTGTCCTTCGCGGGCGGCGGCGGGAGGACCGAGCAGGTGCGGGTGACCGTGACGGCATACCCCGAAGGTCCGGCCGGCGGGACGATCGAGAACGAGATCAGTGTGGAGGTGCGCGGTCCGGTGCGGACCACGTCGGACGGAGTGCCGTTCTCGGTGACCTGCACGCCGACGGAGACCCCGTCGGACGGGGCCTCCGCTTCTGCCTCGGGCTCGCCTGGAAGTTCACCCTGACGGGCGAGCCCGTACGGGGTCAGGCCGCGTTCGTGAGCACCGGCAGGTAGCCGCCGGACTGGCCTGCCGCGGTGGGGTGGTAGGACTCGCCGATGTCGAGCCAGTTGACGCTGTGCAGCCAGGAGTTACTGGAGCAGATCTCGTGGCCGGAGAACGTGCTGCGGACGTCGCCGAAGACGAAGTTGTGCGCGCCGGCGCGGGTCCTGATCGTGGCGTTGAGGTAGTCGGACGCGTCGTTGATCGCGGACCGCTTGGTCTCGGACAGACCGAGGCAGCTCTGGCCGAGCAGGTAGAAGCGGGGGTAGCCGATGACGACCACCCGGGCGGACGGGGCTTTGGCGCTGATCGTGTTGTAGACGGTGTCCAGCTTGCCGGGGAGCGTGTTGCCGACGTACGCCCGCGCCGTGTTGATCTTGGAGAGGCAGGCGCTGTCGGACTGGATCACACAGGTCGTCATGACGTCGGCGAACCCGGCGTCGTTGCCGCCGATGGTGATGGACACCAGTGAGGTGGAGGAGTTCAGCGGGCCGAGCTGGTTGGCGAGCACGTCGTCCGTCTTGGCGCCCGAACAGGCGGTGAAGGCGAACGAGGACGGGCTGTGGGCGGCGTTCCACAGGTACGGGTAGGCCTTCGTGCTGCGGTCACAGCTGCCGCTGGAGCTGAGGTAGCTGCCGGAGCCCACTCCGGAGGAGTAGGAGTCACCGAGAGCCACATAGCCACCGGTCGCGGCCGTCGGTGACGCCTGCGCCGAGGCCGCCCCGGTGAGACCGAGGCCGGCGGCGAGGAGGAGCGAGGTCACGAATCCGGTAAGTCGGGAACGTCTCATGGAACCTCCCTTTAGCAGGATCTCTGCCGTAACTGTCGTAGCAACTACGCGTGTTGACCGGAAGTGTCCATGCCAAGACTTTTGCGATCTCAACAGGAACAACGCGAAACGTTCACTGCTCATCTATTGCACAGACCCTGCGCCGTTCACTGACGGGCCGTCAGCCTCAGGGCGACGGGCGTGGGGTGAACGGGTGTTTGAAGAGGCATCGTCGTCTTGACGCCTGCCCCGGTCTGCGCCACATTGAAGCCCGGCATCCGGCGCGTCGGGGGGCAAAGTCGCCAATGCAGACCTCAGGTATCAAGTCACCTTCATCAGGCGGTGCCGCAGCGGACGCCGAGGGTGGGCGGCCAGGTCCGGGGAGGAACCTGTCGCCGCTGCTCGCGGGCGCCGCGACCGCTGTCGGAGCGGTCGGCGCACTGCTCGCGCTCATCGACTCCGCATCTCCACTGCGCGGCCCGTGCGCGCTGCTGTTCCTGGTCCTGGCACCGGCCGTGGCGATCGCCACGGCCCTGCGTGGGCTGGATCTCTTCGGCCGGGCACTTGGCGCCCTTGCGGGCGCGGTGGTCGTGGACATGCTGGTTGCGCAGGGCATGCTGGCCGTGCACCGCTGGTCGGTTCGCGGCGGGGTGGCCGCGGTGACCGTGCTGAGTCTGGCTGTTCTGCTTCTGATGCTGATCCGGGGCCGAATTTCCGGAAAACGCCCACAAAACTGAACGGCTTGGGCCAAAGTGGCGTATCGGTCAAACCAACGAAAAACGTGAGGCAGCCTTCCAGGTCTTGCCTTTCGGCTTCAATCGTCAATACCGTCATACATCTCACCCGCGTCGGCACGTCGAACCACGGCTTCAGGGGAGGGCTCAGGGCCGCGGCGTTTCCGGTGCGGGGCGCGGTAGGGGGGTGCCGTGCTCGGTGACCGCAACGGGTGACCGAGCCGTGCCGCGCGACCGGCTGCCGTTTTCTCCGGCCGGCCGGCCAGCTTTGCCAGCTCGTCTGCGGGCACGGAGATCAATTCACCCGTGCCGAAGATGAGAGCCCCCCTTTCGAACCGGACACACAGCAGAGCCGCCCAGGGGCGGGCGGTCCACCGGACGAGAGGGAAAAGACTCATGAGTTCCGTTCTGCGCCCACCGAGTTCGGGTCACGATCCGTTGCTCGCCGGGCATTACCGGCCCATCTCCTCTCACCTGGCGATCACTCCGCCGGTGAGCGTGGTGATCCCCGCCATGAACGAGGCGGAGAATCTGCCCTACGTCTTCAAGACACTTCCCGACTGGATCCACGAAGTCGTACTCGTGGACGGCAATTCCACGGACGACACCGTCGAAGTGGCCCGTTCCCTGTGGACGGACGTCAAGGTCGTCGAACAGTGCGGCAAGGGCAAGGGGGATGCCCTGATCGCCGGGTTCGAGGCCTGCAGCGGTGACATCATCGTGATGGTCGACGCGGACGGCTCGGCCGACGGCAGCGAGATCGTGTCGTACGTGTCCGCGCTGGTCTCCGGCGCCGACTTCGCCAAGGGTTCCCGCTTCGCCAACGGCGGTGGCACGGACGACATGACCTTCATCCGCAAGCTCGGCAACTGGGCGCTGTGCACCGTCGTGAACCGCAAGTTCGGCGCCCGCTACACCGACCTCTGCTACGGGTACAACGCGTTCTGGCGGCACTGCCTGGACAAGATCGACCTCGACTGCACCGGTTTCGAGGTCGAGACGCTGATGAACATAAGAGTGGTCAAGGCGGGGCTGAAGGTGCAGGAGATCCCGAGCCACGAGTACCTGCGCATCCACGGCACGAGCAATCTGCGGGCCGTCCGGGACGGGCTGCGGGTGCTGAAGGTGATCCTCGAGGAGCGCTCCAACCGGCGTGACCTGCGCCGGCGCGCGCACCACTCGCCGCTGCGGCACACCGGTCGGGGAGAGGTGTCTTGAGAGATCCCGGCATCTCCGTCGTGATCTGCGTCTACACCGAGGACCGCTGGGAGGACATTCTCGCGGCGGTCTCCTCGGTGCGCGCGCAGTCGTATCCGGCGCTGGAGACACTCCTGGTCGTGGACCACAACCCGGCCCTGAAGGACCGGCTGGTCCGCGAGTTCAAGGAGACCGAGTGCGTCCGGGTCCTGCCGAACGCGGGCCCGCGCGGGCTGTCGGCAGGGCGCAACACCGGCATCGCCGCCTCCCACGGCGAGGTGATCGCCTTCCTGGACGACGACGCCGTGGCCGAGCGGGACTGGCTGCGCCGCTTCGCCGAGGGGTACGCCGACCCGCGCGTGCTGGCGGTCGGCGGCCGGACGGTGCCGGTCTGGGCGTCCGGCCGGCGGCCCGTGTGGTTCCCCGAGGAGTTCGACTGGGTGGTGGGCTGCACCTACAAGGGCGTGCCGCCGGGCCGGGTCCGGGTCCGCAACGTCCTGGGCGGGAACGCCTCCTTCCGGCGAACGGCGTTCGAGTCGGCGGGCGGCTTCGCCACCGGCATCGGCCGCGACGGCGACCGCCGCCCGCTCGGCTGCGAGGAGACGGAGCTGTGCATCCGCCTCACCCGGGCCCGGCCCGACGCCGTCCTGCTCATCGACGACCGCGCGGTGATCCACCACCGGGTGCCCGGGCCCCGCGAGCACTTCGCCTACTTCCGCACCCGCGCCTACGCCGAGGGCCTCTCCAAGGCCCTGGTCGCCCGGAGTGTCGGCGCCGACAAGGGCCTGGAGTCCGAACGCCGGTACGCCACCCGGGTGTTGCCGGCCGGGATCGCCCGGGGCCTGCGGGACACCCTGCTCGGCCGGCCGGGCGGGGCGGGACGCGCGGGCGCGATCGTCGCGGGGGTGCTCACGGCGGCGGCCGGATACGTGGTGGGCGGCGTGCGGGCGCGGCGGGGAACGACCACGTTCTCCGTGGCGCCCCTCCAGGGAGGCCCACATGAGTGACCCGCCCGTGCCCATCCTCATGTACCACTCCGTCGCGACCGCTCCCAACGACGCGACCCGTGCCCTGTCGGTCGCACCCGAGGCGTTCGCGGAACAGCTGGCGCTCATCGGCGACCTGGGCCTGGTCCCCGTCACCACCGCCGATCTCGCGGCCCGCTGGCGCTCCGGCCGCCCGCTGCCCGCCCGGCCGGTGCTGATCACCTTCGACGACGGCTACGAGGGCGTGCACCGGCACGCCCTGCCCGTGCTCGCCAAGCACGGGTTCCCGGCCACCCTGTTCGTCTCCACCGGCTGGATCAGGGGCGCGTACGACACCGGGGGCGGCCTCGACACCATGCTCGACTGGCGGCAGGTGCGCGAACTGGCCGCCGCCGGTGTCGAGATCGGCGGGCACAGCCACACCCACCCGCAGCTCGACCAGCTCGGCGACGGCGAGCTGCGCACGGAGCTGACCCGCTGCACGCGGATCGTCGAGGACGAACTCGGCGCCCAGCCGGTGTCGTTCGCCTACCCGTACGGCTACTCCAGCCGCCGGGTGCGCCAGGCGGTGCGCGCGACCGGGTACGCCCAGGCACTCGCCGTCGGCAACGGTCTGGCCCGCCGCCGCCAGGGGCCGTACGCGCTGCGGCGCGTCACGGTCCGCCGCGGCACAGGCGTCGAGGAGTTCGAGCGGCTCCTCGAAGGCCGCGCCATCGCCCGCGAATTCGCCAGGGACCGTGCCCTCACCAAGGCGTACGCCCTCGTCCGCAGAGTCCGCCAGGTCCGCCGGAAGGCCATCCGTTCCCGTGTCTGACACGACCACCACAACCAAGGCCGAGACGCCCGGCGCCGAGGCGCCGGTGAAGATCCGGCGCCGTCTGCGGCTGCCCGGGACCGGCCGGTCGGCCGGCGGCAGCCCGCTGTTCCGCAACGCCTATGCGCTGATGCTGAACACCGGCATCTCCGCCGTCCTCGGGCTCGGCTTCTGGCTGGCCGCGGCACGCTACTACTCCGAGTCGGCGGTCGGCCAGGGCTCGGCCGCCATCGCCGCGATGAAGCTGCTCGCCGGACTCACCGCGGTGACACTGACCGGTGCCCTGGCCCGTTTCATCCCGGTGTCCGGGCACCGCACCGGCCGACTCGTCCTCCGGACGTACGCGGGCAGTTCGCTGATCGTGGCGCTGGCCGCCGGCGTCTTCCTGCTGACGCTGGACGCATGGGGGCCGTCGTACCGGTTCCTGCACGGCACGTTCAACGGGCTCGGCTTCATCGCGGCCGTCGCCGCCTGGAACGTGCTCACCCTGCAGGACGGCGTGCTGACCGGACTGCGCAGCGCGCCCTGGGTGCCGGTCGGCAACACCGTGTTCTCCGCGGTGAAGCTGGCCCTGCTCGTCGCGTTCGCCGTCGCCGTCCCGACCTCCGGTCTCTTCGTGTCCTGGGTGGCCGCGATCGCCACCTCTGTGGTGCCGCTCGGCTGGCTGGTGTTCCGCCGGCTGGTGCCCCGGCACGTCAAGGCGACCGAGGACCGCGCGAAGCCGCCGGCGCTCAAGGAGATCGGCAGGTTCCTGGCCGGGGACTACACCGGCTCCCTGTTCTCCCTCGCCGTGGTCTACCTCGTCCCGGTGATCATCGCCTCGCAGGTCAGCTCCGAGGAGAACGCCTACTTCTACATCACCACCACCATCGGCGGCACGATCAACCTGCTCGCCATCAACATGGGCGCGTCCCTCACGGTCGAGGGCTCGCACGACCCGGCACGACTGGCCGCCAACACCCGGGCCGCGCTCAAGCGGATGGCCCGGATCATGCTGCCGATCGCGGCCCTGCTGTTCCTCGGCGCGCCCTGGATCCTCGGCGTCTTCGGCGACGGCTACGCGGACGCGGCCACCCCGCTGCTGCGCTGGTTCGCGGTCGGCGGGATGCTGCGCGTGGTGATGGAGACCCGTTTCGCGGTGCTGCGCGCGCAGAGCCGTACCGCCGGACTCGCCTGGATGCAGGGCCTGTTGTGTGCGCTGGTGCTGGGCCTGACCCTGCTGCTCCTGCCCCGGATGGGGCTGACCGGCGCGGGTGTCGCCGAGGTCTCCAGCCTCGCGGTGATCGTGGCGATCGCCGCGCCGAAACTGTGGAAGACGGTACGCTCCGCACCCGCCGTACCCGAGACGGCGGCACCGGACGGTGACCTCGCCGACCTGGGGGCGCCCGAGGTCCCGGCCACCTCCACGGCGCGGGGGCACAGCCCGGCCTGGGCGCTGGACGCCGACACCCTGGCCCTCGGCATCCACGTGGACTTCGACCACGTGGAGCGGCGGCCGGACGTCCGCCCGGGCCCCGGCACACCGCCCGCCGGCACACCGGTGCCCGCACCCCCGGCGGGGCTGCCCGTGGAGCGAGGCCGGGACTGGGGAAGAGAGCCCGGCGTCGAGGCCTCGCTGGGCCCGGCGGAGGCCGAGCTGCTGGAGGAAGCGGAGACGGCGAAGGGCGACACGCCGTTCACGGAAGGGGAACGCGGCGCAGCCTTCGACCGGATCGACGCACCCTTCGCGGAAGTCCGGGCCCGCTTCGCCAAGACCGCCTCCGAAGCCGGCGTACCGGAGCCCGTACCCGAGTTCGCACCGGACGAGGCCGTCACCGAGGACCTCGAGCCCGGGGAGCCGCCGGCCACCCTGTCACTGCGGGAGCGGCTGGTGCCCACCCGCCCGGGTGTCGTCCTGGGCTGTCTGCTGATCACCGCACTGCTGCTGTACTGGGTGCCCGCGCTCCGGCTCGGCGAGGACGACCTGGACCGGATGGGCGGCCTCGGTCTGATCTCGGTACTGCCGCTGCCCACTCTGCTCGGGGCCGCGCTGCTGATCACGGTCTTCGCCTCGCTGCTCCGGCTGCGCCGCGAGCACCGCGCGTTGCTGCTGGTCACGCTGCTGGCGACCGTGGTGTCCCTGCACGCGCTGCCCGCGCTGATCGAGAGCGTGCCGCGGTTCCCCACGGCATGGCAGCACCTCGGCTTCATCGACTACATCGACCGCACCGGCTCCGCCGTGCCGGACCTGGACGCCCGCTGGAGCTGGCCGGGCTTCTTCGCCGTGGCCGCGTTCGTGGGCAGGGCGTGCGGGGTCACCGACTACACGGAGATCATCCGCTGGTGGCCGACCGCCGTCCAACTGGCCTACCTGGCGCCGATGTTCCTGATCACCAGGTCGCTGCGGGCGAGCTGGCGGGCGAAGTGGACCGGCATCTGGATCTTCGTGCTGAGCAGCTGGGTCGGCCAGGATTATTTCTCCCCGCAGGGCTTCACCTATCTGCTGTACCTGGTCTTCGTGGCGATCCTGCTGGTCTGGTTCCGTCCGCCACGCGTCATCTGGAGCAGGTACCGGCCGGGCGAGACCGAGGTAGAACCGGTCGGCCGGCGTCAACGCACCGTGCTCCTCCTGGTGTTGATCGGCCTGTACGCGGCGAGCGTCCCGGCGCACCAGCTCACCCCGTTCGTGATGCTCGGCGTGCTGGCCGCCCTGGTGCTGTGCGGCCGCTCCGAACTTCGCGGCCTGCCGCTGCTGTTCGCGGTGCTGGTCGCCGTCTGGGTCGGCTTCATGGCCGAGCCGTACTGGTCCGGGCACTTCGACGACCTGTTCGGCGGGGTCGGCGGGGTCGGCAGCAATGTCTCGACCTCCGTCTCCGGCCGTATCCAGGGCGGGAGTCCGACGCACAAGCTGGTGCTGTACACCCGGGTGCTGCTGGCCGGCTCGGTGCTGGGGCTGGCCTGCTGGGGCTGGTTGCGGCGCCGCTTCCACAGGTACCGCGAGCGGTCCCTGTTGATCCTCACCTTCGTGCCGTTCCTGGGCTTCGGCATGCAGTCGTACGGCGGTGAGATGGCGCTGCGCGTCTTCATGTTCGCCGTGCCGGGCGCCGCCCTGCTCGGCGGTCTCGCCCTCTTCCCGCGCACCGGTGTCACCGCGGGGGAACGCGCCGGGGAACGAGTGCGTCTCGCCCCGGTGGCCGCGCTGCTCGCCGGGCTGCTGCTGATGGGCGGCTTCCTGGTGGCCCGCTGGGGCAACGAGCCGTTCGAGCGGATCCGGCCCGGTGAGGTCGCGGCCATGGACTGGGTGTACGCCCACGACAAGCCGACCGTACGGCTGCTGTGGCTGAGCCAGGACCCGGTCAACGACGTGACCCCGGCGATGCCGTGGGGCGCGCGGGACATGGAGCGGGTCAACTATGTGCCGACCCTGGCACCGGCCGACCCGGTGCTGGTGTCGGGCCTGGTCAAGGCGCTCAAGGACGCCGGCCCGAACTCGTATCTGATGATCAATCAGAGTCAGGCGACCTATCTGGAGCTGGACGCGGGCTACGCCGCGGCCTGGAAGTCCCGGCTGGTCGAGAATCTGGACAACCGGCAACAGCTGACGAAGGTCCTGGTCAACGACGACGTCACGGTGTACGCGCTGCGCGAGCAGCCGGCCGGGCCGGTGCCGAAGCCGGATCCGGGGCCGATCGGGCCGCAGGTGACGTGGACCCCGTGGTCGGTGGTCGGCGCGCTGGCCGCCGTCGCCCTGATCCTGCTGCTGGCCGCCCGTGAGGCGGTGCGGGTCGCGGTCCGGCCGAGCGTGCGGCAACTGCGGTTGCTGCAGGGCGGTTTCTGGTTCGCGCTGCCGTTGCTCGCGGTGGTGCTGGCCTCGCTGGTGCAGCGGTTCCTGACGATGAAGTGACGGGTGACGGGGTGGCTCAGCGGTCGAGCCACTTCACCTCGTAGGGGCGCATGTCGAACCGCTTGCCGTCGACCTGGGCGCTGATCGTCCGGTCGAGGGTGTTGACCACCAGGGCGGCCCTGCCGGTGGCCAGCACGCGGACGTTGGGCTTGTCGTCCGCGGCGACGGACACGGAGGCGTACCTCGTCCCCGGCGGGAACGCCTTCGCGAACCTGGAGACCAGGTCGTACAGGGGCAGCTCCCGGCCGCCGGCGGCGCTGTCGGTCGGCGTCCACAGGCAGCCGGCGCACGCGCCCGTCTTCTCCTCCGGGTTCCAGTAGAAGCCGGAGTCGGCGCCGCCCTTCGCCATGGCGATCATCCCGGTGGCCTGGACGGCGACGCGGTGCGGTTCCGACCAGCCCTTGCGGTCGTCGTTTCCGTCGCCGGGCTCCACGTAGTACTCGGCCCACCACAGGGGCAGGTCGTGGGTCTGCCGCCGCACCCACTCGCCGACCGCGGTGAGTTTGCCGGTGGCCGCGAACTCGTCTGGCAGCAGGTCGTCGTCGCGGGTGTAGCTGGACCCGTCGACCACGGCGAAATCGGCGCCCGCCTTGTGCGTGTTCCAGTACGCGAAGGCGTCCAGCACCCGCCGGTCCATGGCGCCCCAGGGGCCCTTGAGCGTGGTGGAGGCGTCGGGGTCGCGCGGGTCGACGCTGTCCATCACCAGGTAGGGGCCGCCGACCATGATGTCCTTGCCGACCTTCTTGAGCGCCTCGTACACGAGGTTGTACATCCTGGTGTAGCCCTCGTAGTCCCAGCGGGACTCGGTGTCGTTCCAGAATCCCTTGAACTCGTTCCAGACGATGAAGTGCTTCACGTCCGGGTAGCGCCGGGCGACGGTCGCGGCGAGGTCGGCGAAGTCCTGGTAGTGGCCGGGGGTGGGGGCGGTTTCCAGGGCGGCCCGGCTCCAGTCCGTGGAGCCCGCCCCGGCCTTGCCGCCCTTCATCCAGTCCGGGGAGCAGCACAGTGTGATCACGGGGGTGCCGCCGGAGGCGCGGACGAAGTCGATGCGGCGGTCCAGCGCGCCGAAGTCGTAGTGGCCCTCGACCGGTTCGGGGTTGTCGGCGCCCCAGCCCATGATGTGCTGGTTCTGCGGCAGCCCGCCGCTTCGTGCGAGCAGTTGCTCCACCCGCCGGGTGGCGGCCGTCGTGCCCTGGTCGGCGCTGTACTGGGTGTGCGTGAAGCCCCAGCCGACGTACGGCTGGGGTGTGGTGGCGGGGGTCGCGGGGGTGCCGTGCACCTTGTCGCCGTCGCGTGTGGTGCCGGCGGTCCCGGGGCCGCCGGACAGCGTGCTGAACAGGGTCACCAGCAGGGCCAGCGCGGCCGCACCCACAGCGAGCAGGGCGGTGTGCCGCCACCGCCGAGTCCGTACATCCCACCCATGACGTCCCATCGAGGACAACAGTAATGGGGGAAGCCCGACAGCGGACGGGTCTTGGGAACACCCGGAGCAGTCTTGGAACACCCGGAACAAGCGGCGGAAATGCCGTGCGCGGAGCGCCTGCGTGCCGGATCATGGCGGCATGCCTGCGAACCCGCACGACGCACTGCCGATCCGGCTCCACGTCGACGACTCCGACTCGCCGTCCGACGTCGTCGACGCGCTGTTCCTCGGCCGCTTCGCAATGGGCGAGCAGCCGTACTCGCACGCCGTGAACATCGACCGCGTGCGCTCCGGCGCGACCCTGCTGCCGGACGGCGCGCACGTGCTGCGGGTCGCCCGCGACGACGACCGCAGCGCCACCCTCGCCGAGGGTGAGGGCTGGACCCTGCTGGTCTCCCGCTGGAACCGGGGCGCGGACGTCACGGTCACCGCGACCACCGCCGAGCTGGCGAAGCGGGTGCTCGACCTGGCCACGGACGGCGCGGCCGACGAGCCCGAACCGCAGCCCGAGAACGTGACGATGGGCTTCTGGTACGTCTCGCCGAGGCGCGGCCCGCACCGCACCACCCGCCAGATCTCCGCCGGCACCTGGGACGAGATCCGCGCCAACTACACCGCGCCGGTGGCGGACGCGATGGACCGCCTGATGAAGACGACCCCCGAGGACATCGCGGGCCGGCTGCTCCTCCTGCACGGACCGCCCGGCACCGGCAAGACCTCGGCACTGCGCACCCTGGCGCGCTCCTGGCGGGACTGGTGCCAGGTCGACTGCGTGCTCGACCCGGAGCGCCTCTTCTCCGACGTCGGCTATCTGATGGACATCGCGATCGGCGAGGACGACGGCGCCGGCAAGGGCCGCTGGCGGCTGCTGCTGCTGGAGGACTGTGACGAGCTGATCCGCGGTGAGGCCCGGCACACGGCGGGCCAGGCCCTGTCCCGGCTGCTGAACCTCACCGACGGCCTGCTGGGCCAGGGCCGCAACGTCCTGGTGGGCGTCACCACCAACGAGGACCTGGAGCGTCTGCATCCGGCCGTGGTCCGCCCCGGCCGCTGCCTGGCCCGCATCGAGGTGGGCCAGCTGACTCGCCAGGAGGCGGTGAACTGGCTCGGCACCGAGGAGGGCGTCGGCCGGGACGGGGCGACGCTGGCCGAGCTGTACGCGCTGCGCCGGGGCACGACACCGACGTCGGTGCCGGGCGCCCGGGACGGGGCGGACGCGGGCCTGTATCTGTAGTGCTTTGATGGTGCTATGACCTTGTTCGTGGGCACCTCGGGGTGGCAGTACAAGGACTGGCGGGACCTCGTCTACCCGGCCGGGGTCCCGGCACGGTTGTGGCTGGAGGAGTACACACGGCTCTTCGCGACCGTGGAGCTGAACAACGCGTTCTACCGGCTGCCCTCACGGGAGAACTTCGAAGCCTGGCGCGAGCGGGTCCCGCCGGACTTCGTGGTCGCGGTCAAGGCCAGCCGCTACCTCACCCACATCAAGCGCCTGAAGGAACCCGCGGAACCGGTCCACCGCCTGATGACCCACGCGGCGGGCCTCGGCGACCGGCTGGGCCCGGTCCTGCTCCAGCTCCCGCCCACCCTGCGCGCCGACGCGGCCCTGCTGGACACCTGCCTGGCCCGCTTCCCGTCCGGTACGAGGGTCGCGGTCGAGCCACGCCACGACTCCTGGTGGACGCCGGAGGTACGGCAGGTCCTGGAGTCGCGGGGCGCGGCCCTGTGCTGGGCGGACGTCCTGGCCCGCCCGGTCACCCCGCTGTGGCGCACCGCCGGCTGGGGCTACGTCCGCTTCCACCAGGGCCGCGCCCAGCCCTGGCCGCGCTACGGCCGCCGTTCCCTGGAGACCTGGGTCGACCGCATCGCGACGACGTGGCCGGAGGGAGAGGACGTGTACGCGTACTTCAACAACGACCCCGGGGGCGCGGCGGTGCGGGACGCGGTGGTGTTCGCGAGGGCGGCGGGGCGGGCCGGCCTGACGGTGACGCATACGCCGGAGCCCGCCGAACTTCCGTAGCCGTCCTGCCGCCGCGACAGCGCTCGGCCACGGCGGCGCGGGCGCGCGGTGCCGGACGGGCGGTGCGGACTCACCGCGGCCCGGAACCGGACATCCCCTGCTCCCCGTAGGCCGCCCGCAGGGCTTCCCGCACCGCGGCCAGCGCCTCCGGCTCCCCCAGCCCGAGCCGCCGCACCCGCTCGGCGTACGCCTGCGCGGCCGACGACGCCTCACGCTCCGCGGCCGAGCCGGCGGCAGCCACGAAGGTGCCGTTGCGCCCCCGCGTCTCGATCACCCCGTCGCTCTCCAGCGCCCGGTACGCCTTGGCCACCGTGTTCACCGCGAGCCCCAGGGACTCGGCCAGCCCCCGTACGGTCGGCAGCCGGTAGCCCACAGGCAGCGCCCCGGACCGCGCCTGCTCGGAAATCTGCGCCCGCACCTGCTCGTACGGGGGCGCGCTGTCATCGATGCGGATCTTCAGGCTCACGACCCGATTGTCCCGCACCTGCCGGAAAATGAGAGGCACCCCGGGTGTCCCGCCACGTACGGTGCCTCCACATGACAGTGATCGTGCGTGCCCTCCGCCCTGACGTCCCGGCCGACGCCGAGGGTTTCGCCCGGGTCCGCCGCCTCGCTCTGCCGTACATCCTGTTCACCGCGGAATCGGTCCGTCACACGGTCACCCGTACGCACCCCGACGCCCGCTACCGTCCGCTCGTCGCGGAGGAGGACGGCGAGGTGATCGGCACGGCCCAGGTCCATCTCGCCCATGACAGCCCCGATCCGGGGCAGGGCTGCCTGAACGTCTATGTCCGCCCGGACCGGACTCGGCGCGGTGCCGGCCGGCTCCTGGTGGAGGCCGCCGAGGAGTACCTGGCCGCGCAGGGCGCGACGAAGTTGTTCGCGTGGGCGCTCGACGAGCCCGCCAACCGTGCCTTCGCCGAGCGGCGCGGATACGCACAGGGCCGCTCCGGCCACTTCCTCCGTCTCGACCTGATGAACGGCACCCTGCCCCCGCTCCCGGAGGTCCCGCCGGGCGTCGAGCTGCGCACCGCCGCGGGCTTCGCGGACGACCCCCGGCCCCTGTTCGAGCTGGACGCGGAGACGGTGCTGGACGAACCGGGCGATGTCTCCACCGAGTTCACCGACTACGACGCGTGGATCGATCAGACCTGGCGGCACCCGCTGCTGAACCGGGAGCTGACCACGGTGGCCTGCGTCGACGGCCGCCCCGCCGCCTTCACCGTGGCCTACACCGACGGCGGCACCCGCTACGCCACCGCGATGACCGGTACCGCCCGTGCCCACCGCGGCCGCGGCCTGGCCAAGCTCGTCAAGGTCCACGGGCTGCACCGGGCCCGCGCGGCCGGTGTCACCGAGGTCTTCACGGGCAACGACACCGGCAATGACCCCATGATCGCGATCAACACATGGCTCGGATACGAGATCTGCGCCACGGAGGTGCGTTATGTCCGCGAACTCGGCTGAACCGCTTGTCCGGTGGGAGGTCGTCCTGGTCAAGGCGGGCCGTACGAAGATCCGTTACCCGGCCGAACTGCTCCGGGACGACGGCACCCGGGTCACCGTCCGGGCTCCCTGGGCGGGCTCCGGCGTCCGCGACTTCGGCTTCGTGCGCTTCGAACCGGGTGATGTGTTCACCGAGTACTACTGGCGCGACCGCTGGTACTCGGTGAAGGAGGTCCGCGCCGCGGACGGTTCCGTCAAGGGCTGGTACTGCGACATCACCCGCCCCGCGGTCGTCTCCGGGACGGAGCTGGTCGTGGAGGACCTCGACCTGGACCTGTGGCGCTCCGCCGACGGCTCGGACGTACGGCGCCTGGACGAGGACGAGTTCGCCGAGAGCGGGCTGGCGCAGACGGATCCGCAAGCCGCGTCCGCGGCCGTGGCCGCCCTGGACGAACTGGAGTCGCTGGCCCGCGAGGGCGGCTTCGAGGGGTTGCTGACCTGACGCGCTCGGGCGGTGCGGGACCGGACGGCGCGGTCACGCACCGCCCCGGCCCGGATTCACACGGTCGCGACCACCGCGTACCGCTCGTCGTCCACGTCCTTCCCCCACAGCAGCGGGTCGCCGGACAGTCGCTCCACGCGCATGTCCGCCGTGTGCGGCTCCAGCAGGGCGGTGAGCCGGCCGACGGGTATGCCGGCGGGGTGCGCGCCCCAGACGCCCTCGACCAGAACGAAACGGCCTCCGGGGCGCAGCAGGTCCCACCAGTGCCGCAGCGCTCCGGCGGGATCCGGCAGCGCCCACAGCACATGCCGTACGAGGACCACGTCGAAGCGCCGCTCCCCCACCGGCGGGGCCGCGGCGTCCCCGCACAGCACCACCGCGTCGCGCCCGGCGAGCTTGGCGCGGGCGCGCTCGACCATCGCCGGGGAGAGGTCCACGCCCGTCACCCGGTGTCCCTGTTCCGCCGCGAGGAGCGACAGGCTGCCGGTGCCGCAGCCCAGGTCGAGGAGATCGGCGGGGCGCTCCGGCAGCCAGGTCCGGAGCCTGGCCGCCCAGGCCGCGCGGACCTCGGGAGCACGCAGGCCGTGGTCCGGCTCGTCGTCGAAGGTGGCGGCCCGTGCATCCCAGTGCACGGACGGGGCGACCGCGACCACACGCTCACTTTCGCTCGTCATGCCCAGACAGTGACACACGCCACTGACAGCGCGGACGTGACAGCCACCACTGACAGCCCGGCAGCGATGAGGAAGTCTCCCCAAAAGCGTCTATCTCCGTGACAACACGGAACTCGATAGGCGCTGAAGGAGGCACCTATGCGCCGCACGACCGTGCAGAAGCCCCTGAAGAGGACGGACACCCGCCGGCTCCGCGAAGAGGCGGAGGAGCGCCCCTCGGGGCGTCCGGAGGTGCGCAAGGACATCGCACGCACCTGGTGGCCCGAGGGCTGACGCCGTCGCGACCCGTCAGTCCAGCCGTTTTCGGTAGTGGATCCGGTCGTAGGGGCCGTCGGTCCTGCGTTCCACGACCTCGTACCCGTACTTCGGATAGATCTTCTGGTTCTCCCACATCATCGCGTTCGTGTAGAGCCTGATCTCGCCGAGGCCCAGCTCACGCGCGCGTGCCTCGACGAAGTGCAGCAGTCGCCGCCCGACGCCCGTGCCGTGGGCGTCGGGGTGGACGGCGATGCTGTCCAGGAAGAGGTGGTCGGCGAACGCCTCGATCACCACCAGCCCGAGAACCGGGTCTCCGGTGACGAACACCCTGCCGGCGGCCACGTTCGCCGCGTGGTCCGCCTCCATGGGCTGTGGCACCACGCCGATGCGCTCGATGTAGGGGCGGTAGGCCTCGTCCGTCACCGCCCGTACAGCCGGTACGTCTGCGGCGACGGCCGCCCGGACGCACTCAGGGTCCTTGTCGGTCATGCCGCGCACGCTATCTACCTGAGCGCAGCCTGAGCACCCCCTTAACGGCACCATAAGGATCTCCTCCCCCCGTCTCCAGCAGGCGATTTCCCGGTTTCCCGGGGCTAGCTTCTGATCAACCCACGGGATCCAGTCCACCCCGCGGACCGTTCGGAGGAGTTCCGCATGCCCGCTCGCGCCCGCCGCAAGGCCGCCGCCGTCCTCGGCCTGACGCCACTCGCCCTGACCGCGCTCGCCACCGCGCCCGCGTCCGCGCACGGCTCGATGGGCGACCCGGTCAGCCGTGTCTCGCAGTGCTACGCGGAGGGACCGGAGAGCCCCGGCTCGGCCGCGTGCAAGGCGGCCGTGGCCGCCGGCGGCACACAGGCGCTCTACGACTGGAACGGCATCCGGATCGGTGACGCGAACGGACGGCATCAGCGGCTGATCCCGGACGGCAAGCTGTGCAGCGCCGGCAACGAGGAGTTCAAGGGCCTCGACCTGGCCCGCGCCGACTGGCCGGCGACGACCGTGCGCAACGGGTCGTACACCTTCAAGTACCGGGTGACCGCCCCGCACAAGGGCACGTTCAAGGTCTATGTCACCACGTCCGGTTATGACCCGGCGAAGCCGCTGGCCTGGTCCGACCTGGATCTGGAGCACCCGGTGGCGACGGTCACCGACCCGGTCCCCTCGGGTGGCTTCTACACCTTCTCCGGCTCGCTTCCCGAGCGGTCCGGGCGGCAGTTGCTGTACGCGATCTGGCAGCGCTCGGACAGCCCGGAGGCGTTCTACTCCTGCTCGGACGTGGACTTCGGCGGCGACAGCCACAGCAGCGGCAGCGGCAGCGGCAGCGGCAGCGGCAGCGGCAGCGGCAGCGGCAGCGGCAAGGCGGAGAGCACCGGCAGCACCGGGAACACCGTGACCAGCGGAACCACCCCGGCACCGGCCGCCTCCGCGCCGTCCGACGAGCAGATCGCGGCCGGTGCCGACAAGTCGACGATCGAGCACCACGGTCACGGCGACGACGACGCGAGCACCTCGGCGGAACCCGCCGCCCCGGCGAACCGGCCGAAGGCCGCCGGGACCTCGGAGAACCTCGCCGAGACCGGCGCGTCCGCCGGCACCTCGTACCTCGCGGTCGGTGGTGCGGCGGCGCTGGCCCTCGGTTCCGCGGCGCTGTTCCTGTCGGTGCGCCGGCGCGCGACGGCCGGCGGCCACCGCCGGTGAGGGTTCCGGGGCCTGTCCGGCGGCTCAGGCCGGACAGGCCCCGGCGGCGGTCAGCTGAAGGCCGACGCGCAGGTGGTGGCGGTGGCGTGGGCCGGGTCGAGCGCGTTGGCCACCTCGTGGAAGGCGATCCGGTCGAACAGGCCGATCGCCACGTGTTCGGAGAGGTCGAGCCGGCACAGGTCCTGCAGCAGGACGTTGCGGACGTCCGAGCCGCTCAGGTACTGGCTGCGCCAGGGGGTAGCCACCTCGTCGAACTTGGTGGCGAGGACGGTGTAGTGCACTCCGGGGACGGTGTCGCCGCCCGCGTTCAGCTTGGTGAGGAACGCGGAGCCGGTGATCTGGTCGGCGAGGCCGGGGGTGGAGGCCTTGATCAGGGCCTCGGCGCCGGGGAAGTACGGCAGCAGGTGGGTGAGGCCGTCCAGGTCGGTGCCGTGGTTGTCGGGGGCGATGCCGACGAGGGCGTTCACCTTGTCCGCTCCGCCGAGGAACTTCAGGTAGTAGCGGGGCATCATGCCGCCCTGGGAGTGTCCGACCAGGTCGGCCTTGGCGGCTCCGGTGGCGGCGAGCACCGTGTCGACGTAGGCGGACAGCTGCCCGGCCGACTTGTCGATGGGACCGAGGCCGTGAAAGAGCGGAACGCCGGTGAGCTGGCCGTAGTCGAGGGAGTAGACGCAGTACCCGCGGTCCTTGAGATAGGGGGCGAGGGACAGCCAGTTGTCGACGGAGTTGCCCAGGGTGCCGTGGACCAGGACGACAGGGCGGGGATGGGCGGCGGAGGGCTTGCAGGAGAAGTCGTTCCAGCCACTGCTCGGGGCACTGGACGCCTCGGCGGTGGCGGCGGGTACAGTGGCGACGGCGGCGGTCAGGAGCAGCGCGGCGAGGGGTCTGAGCACTCGCTTCCAGGGCAGCATCGGGTGATCTCCTTGCGGCTCAAGGGAGGTGCGACGGCCTTACCCTGTGATCCGGATCACGAGGATGCTGTTCACTCGTCAAGTTACGGGCGAGTAGTGCAAGTGTGAAGTTACGCGTCAGTAAAAACTTCCAGTGATAACCAGCGCATCACCGGAACGTTGACGGATCGTCACCAAGCAGGCGTGATCGGACCATAGGGGGCGATCCGCGCCAAACGGTCCCGCAACACGCGCACTTCACCCTCGCCCAGCAGTTCGGTCCATCGCCCCACCACGTCGGCCGCCGACTCCTCCGCCGCCCGGGTGCGCGTCGTCCGCTCCTCGGCAGCCGTCACCCACGAGATCCAATCCCACCGGCCACACCGCGATCTCCCGGGTCACCACCTCCGTCGGCCTGGAGGCACGACTCGCCGACGGCACGCGCATCACTCCGCCGTGGGCCAACTGACGTACGACGGGCCTGGGTCACGCCGCCAGGGCCCCCGGCATCACCGCCCGTGGCCCGAACTTCGCCCGCGCGCGGTCCGCGACCTCCTCGATGCGGCGGGCCTTCTCGTCCACGGGGTCGAAGGTGAGCTGGTAGGAGGCCTGACCGGCGGGGGTCAGACCCTCGGCGCGCAGGGCGAGCGCGCGGACCCGGGCGCGCTGCAGCCCGAGCGCCTCGTACATGCCGTAGGCCGCCCTGGCCAGGGCCGCCGAGTGGGCGGTCGGCTCCTTCAGGGTGCGGCTGCGGGTGGTCGAGGAGCGGTCGGCGTAGCGCACGGTGAGGGTCAGGGTGCGGCAGACCTTCTCCACCGCGCGCAGCCGGGCGCCGATCTCCTCGGCGGCCGACAGCAGCGCACCGCGGTGCCGGTCCGGGTCCAACTGGTCGATCTCGAAGGATCGTTCGGTGACCAGCGAACGTGAGACGGCGTTCGGGACGACCCGGCCCCGGTCGACACCGCTCGCCTTCTCGCGCAGCTCCCGGCCCGCCTTCGCACCGATCAGCCGCTGGAGCGTGGACAGCGGCGCGGCGGCGACCAGGCCCAGGGTGTCCAGGCCGTACTCGCACAGCGTGCGGGTGGTCGCCGTGCCGACGCCCGGCAGCGCGGACACCGGCCGCTCCGCGAGGAACTCCGCGATGCCGTCCGGATCCCCGGGCACCGCGCGGGTCACCCCGGGCCGGGCGTCGCGCAGCGCCACCCGGGCCAGCATCGGGCCCGGACCGGCGCCGATCACACAGTCGACGCCGTACCGGGCGAGGGCCCGGACCCGGATCACCGAGGCCAGCTCCACGGCGGTGCGCCCGAAGTACCGTTCGGCGCCCCGGAGATCGGCCAGCGCCGCGTCGGGTGGCAGCGCCTCGACGACCGGCGTGAACTCCTCCAGCAGGTTGAGCAGCCCCGGCAGGGCCGTCTCGTACATCGGCGGCAGCTGGAAACGTACGCAGAGGATGGTCATCCCGCACTCCCCGGACTCTGGTGCCACAACTTCCTTCCCACCGCGGGCCCCTCGCCCGCGGGGCGCAGATCCGCCCAGGGATGCATCTCGTACCCCGTGGGCATGCGGATCGTCCGGCTCTCCATCGGGTCGCGGGCCGCGGAGCCGGCCGGCGGGGGCAGCCCGTCGGACCCGGCGAGCCGGGCCCGGGACGGACCGCCGTCGTCCCCCGCCGCGGATCCGTCCCCGGCCGTGCCGGACGGTTCGGCCAGCCGGGCCGCGACCCCGTCGAGTCCCTCCTCGCGGCGCACGTCCACCAGGTCGGCGAGGTTCCAGGCGGCGGAGCCCACCACGCTCAGGCTGCGCGGGCCGCGCCGCTGCACCACCCCGCGCACCAGCAGCAGCCAGGAGTGGAAGACGGTGTGCGCGCAGGTGTCGTGGGAGTCGTCGAAGAAGGCGAGGTCGACCAGGCCCGTGCCGTCGTCGAGCGTGGAGAAGATGACCCGCTTGCCGGACCGGATCGGCGGGGTCTGGGTGGCCGCCTTGGCACCCGCGACCAGCACGGTCTCGCCGTGCCGGGCCTCGCGCAGCCGACGCGCCGAGACCACGCCCAGCTCCTTCAGGAACTCCCGGTGGTCGTCCATCAGATTGCGCGAGGCGTCCATGGACAGCACGCCCAGCTCGGCACTGAGCCGTTCCGCCGGCGACAGGTCCGGCAGACCGGCCGGTGCCGTCTTCCGGCCTCCCGCCAGCGGGAGTTGGCCACCGCCGCCGCCCCGGGCACCCCGGTGCAGCTCGGTCAGGTGCAGTTGCAGATCCCGGCGGTTGGCGCCGAAGGCGTCCAGCGCGCCCACCTGCGCGAGCCGCCCGGCGAGCGGCCGGCTCGGCCGGGCCCGCTCCCAGAAGTCCAGCAGGGAGGAGTACGGCTGGCCGTCCTCGATCCGCTTCGCCTCCGCCTCGTTGATGCCGTGCACGTCGGAGAGGGCGAGCCGCAACCCCCACACCACAGGCGATTCAGACACCAGTTCGATCCTGTGTGCGACTCCCGAGACATTGACGTCCAACGGCAGGATCGGCACCCCGCGCCGCCGCGCGTCCGCCAGCAGCAGCCGTTTCGGGTACATCCCGGGGTCGTGGGTGAGCAGCCCGGCGTAGAAGGCGGCGGGGTGATGGGCCTTCAGCCATGCCGACTGGTACGTCGGCACCGCGAAGGCGACCGCATGCGCCTTGCAGAAGCCGTACGACCCGAAGGCCTCGACGATCTCCCAGGTCCGCTGGATCGTCTCCGCGGTGTAGCCCCTGGCCGCCGCGTGCTGTGCGAACCACACCTTGATCCGCGCCTGCGACTCCGGATCGGACAGCCCGCGCCGGACCCGGTCGGCCTCGCCGCGACCGCAGCCGGTCATGATGGCGACGATGTCGATGACCTGCTCGTGGAAGACGACGACCCCGTACGTCCCCTTCAGCGGCTCCTCCAGGTCCGGGTGCGGATAGCGCACCGGCGCCCGCCCGTGCCGCGCCTCGATGAACGGCCGCACCATGTCGGCGGCGACCGGCCCGGGCCGGAAGAGGGAGATGTCGACGACCAGGTCGTGGAAGCCGGCCGGCTGCAGGCGTCCCACCAGGTCCCGCTGGCCCGGCGACTCGATCTGGAAGCAGCCCAGGGTCTCGGTGGACCGGATGAGCCCGTACGTCGCCGGATCACCCGGCGGCACCGCGTCCAGCTCGATCCGCTCCCCCGCCACCCGCTCCACCTCGGCGACCGCGTGCGCCATCGCCGACTGCATCCGCACGCCCAGCACGTCCAGCTTGAGCAGTCCGAGATCCTCCACGTCCTCCTTGTCGAACTGCGACATCGGCAGCCCCTCCCCGCTGGTCGGCACCACCGGCGTACGGGCGAGCAGGGAGACGTCGGAGAGCAGCACCCCGCACGGATGCATGGCGACTCCGCGCGGCAGGGCGTCGAGCGCCTCGACCAGCTCCCACAACCCGCCGAACCGCGCCTTCTCCCCCGCCAGTCGCTTCAGCTCGGGCAGCTCCGCCAGCGCCGCGCGGGCGTCCCGCGCCCGGATGTGCGGAAAGGACTTGGCGACCCGGTCGATCTCGGCCGGGTCCATGGACAGGGCGGCGCCCACGTCCCGGATCGCGTGCCGGACCCGGTAGGTCTCCGGCATCGAGACGGTGGCGACCCGTTCCCCGCCGAACCGGCCGATGATCGCCCGGTACACCTCGAGCCGGCGCGCGGACTCCACGTCGATGTCGATATCGGGCAGCACCACACGCTCCTTGGACAGGAAGCGCTCCATCAGCAGCCCGTGCTCGACCGGATCGGCATGCGCGATACCGAGAAGGTGGTTGACGAGCGATCCGGCACCGGAACCACGCGCGGCCACCCGGATCCCCATCTCCCGTACGTCGTCCACCACCTGAGCGACCGTCAGGAAGTACGAGGCGAAGCCGTGGTGGGCGATGATGTCCAGCTCGTGGTGCATCCGCTCCCAGTACGCGCGCCTGCCGCCGTAGCCGAGCCGCACCATCCCCGCCGCCGCCCGTGAGGCGAGTGCCCGCTGGGCGGTGCGCCGGCCGGCGCCGACAAGATGCGGCTCGGGGAAGTGGACGGTGCCGATGCCGAGGTCGTCCTCGGGGTCGACCCGGCACTCGGCGGCGGTGGCCCGGGTCTGCTCCAGCAGCCGGTGGGCGGTGTCGCGCCGGTAGCCGGCCGCCTCCACCACCCGCTCGGCGACCTGGAGCATGGTCTGCGCGTCCTTCAGCCAGGCCTCACCGGAGTCCAGCTCCCCGCGCGGGTCGATCGGGACCAGGCGCCGCGCGGCGTCCAGCACGTCGGCGACCGGTCCCTGACCGGGATCGGCGTACCGGACGGCGTTGCTCAGCACGGGCCGCACCCCGTGTTCGGCGGCGAAGCCGACGGTACGGGCGGCGAGCCGCAGGGAACCGGCCCCCGTACCCGTACGGCCGTGCCAGACGGCCTCCAGCCGCAGGGCGTCGCCGTAGACCTCGCGCCACGGGCCGAGCAGCGTCGCGGCCCGGTCGGGGCGACCCGCGGCGAGCGCGCGGCCCACGTCGGAGCCGGGGCCGAGCAGCACGAGCAGGCCATCACCGTGGTGGCCGGACCAGGGCAGCAGCGGTGTGCCCTCACCCGCGTGCGCGGCCGTGACGATCCGGCACAGGCCGGCCCACCCCCGCGCACCGTCCCGGGCGAGGAAGGTCACCCGGGGAGCCGACTCGTCGACGAAGGCGCCACCCCGCACCGGGGTACGGCGCCTCTCCCGCCGTACGGCCTGCGCCGTCTCCACCGCCAGGTCCACCCCGAACAGCGGGCGGACGCCCACCTTGGCGCAGGCCTTGGCGAAGCGGACCGTACCGGCGAGGGTGTCGCGGTCGGTGAGGGCGAGGGCGTCCATGCCCCGCTCCGAGGCGCGCTCGGCCAGCCGCTCCGGGTGGGAGGCCCCGTACCTCAGGGAGAACCCGGAGACGGTGTGCAGATGCGCGAAGCCCGGCACACGCACCTCCCGCACTCGTGAGTCCCGAACGGCTCTCGAACATCAGTTCCCAACTTCCTCACCCCACCATACCTCCATTCTCGAACATGTGTACGACAACCCTTCGGCCGCGTCCCACCTGCGCAAACGTGTGGCGCCCGGCCTCTCCGGCCGGCCAAAAGCCCCCGCACGCGACGTGGCGTGCGGGGGCTCGGCGGAGCCGGGAGCGGACCCGTCAGGGAAGCGTGACCCCGTAGTAGCTCAGCGCCTCGGTCACCGGCTGGAAGAAGGTCGTCCCGCCGGAGCTGCAGTCGCCACTGCCGCCCGAGGTCAGGCCGTAGGCCACGCTGCCCGCGTAGAGCGGACCGCCGCTGTCGCCGCCCTCGGCGCAGACCGTGGTCTGGATCAGGCCGGAGACGACGTCACCGCCGCCGTAGTTGACCGTGGCGTTGAGCGCGGTGACCCGGCCGCTGTGGGTGCCGGTGGTCGAACCGCGCCGGTAGACGGTCGTGCCCACGGACGGGGTGGCCGCGCTGCTGATGGTCTGACTGCCCACCGCGCTCGGGTGCGCGATGGAGGAGTTGGTGTAGCGCACCAGTGCGAAGTCGTTGCCCGGGAAGCTGTAGCCGACGTTCGTGCCCAGCACGGTGGAGTGGCTGGAGTTGCTGTACCAGGTGGAGGCGACCTCGCCGCAGTGGCCGGCGGTGAGGAAGTAGTACGTGCTGCCGCTGTGCACGTTGAAGCCGAGCGAGCAGCGGTAGGAGCCGCCGTAGATGGCGTCGCCACCGGTGATCAGCTTGTTGAACTTGCCGGGGGTGTGCTTGATGGTGAGCGCGTCCGCGCCGGCGCCGGCCTGCTTCTTGATCTTGGCGATCTCGGCCGGGGAGACGGTGCTGTCCACGGTGACGACGACACGGCCGGTCTTGCTGTCCACCGCCCAGGCCGTGCCGGCGATGTCGGCCTTGAGGACGGAGTCGCTCGCCTTGGTGAGCTGGGTGGCGCTGAACGTGTGGGTGCCGTCGGCGTTCGCGGTGGGGGCGGCGAACGCCGCTGCGGCCAGGAAGCCGGTCGCCACGGCGATCAGCCGGGTCCGTCTGGCGGTGCCGCTGCGGGGAGTGGTGCGCTTGATCCTCACGTTTCGTTCCCTCCAAGGGAAGTCGGGGGCCCGCGTGGGGTCGGGGCCCGTGAGGCGCAGCCAGGGGGACGGCCGGATTCCGAACAGGCATGCCCCTGACAAGCGCTGGGGGGAGTATTCGGCCGACGGCCGGTCGGCACAAGGGTGCCTTTCGGCCGTCGGACTTTGAACTACTTCCGCGCGCCCCGTCGCACACCGGCTCCCGCGCAGCGGTCCCCTGACGTCAGATCAGCGCACGTTCCCCCGCCTCGATCGCCACGTCCAGCGTGTTGCCGGGCGGCGGGAAGGGGCAGATGAAGTGGTCGGCGAAGGCGCACGGCGGGAGCTGGGCGCGGTTGAAGTCGACGGTGGTACGGCCCTCGGCGTCCGGTGCCCCCGGGTGCAGGAAGCGGAACCGGAAGCTGGTGTCACCGCTGGTGGTGTCGGCGAACACCGCCCACAGCGGCCCCTCGCCCTGCCGCGCCACCCGCAGCGTCCGTTCCTGTCCGGCCAGGGTGAAGGCGAGTTCGCCGGCGAGGGCGAGCCCGCGTTCGCGGCCGTCCGCGTTGCCGACCCGGACGGTGCGCGGGTCGTCGTACGGCGTGAAGCGCCCCGGCACCGACCAGCGAGACTCGTACGGGGTGGCCTCGATGCCCCGGAAGGCACGGCGGGCCGCGGATCCGGGGTCGTAGGCCCGTACGCCCCAGACGCCCTCGCGAACCAATACGGCCAGCCGCTTTCCGCCGAGCGCGACACGGGAGCCGGCCTCCGGTCCGCGGTCGGCGGCGAGGTGGATCTCGCCGGTGAAGGGCCGGCCGTCCACGGTCAGGCCGTCGGACTCGGCGGCGGTGAGCACAACGCCCTCATCATCCGCCACCCAGATCCCGGGAATGTCCGGAAGTCGCCCCTCCGGATAGTCCTCGACCCAGTGCGTGGCGGTCAGCGCGAGCGGACCGTAGGGCGCCGAGACCATCTCCACGCGCTGCTCGTGCCACTGCTTCCACGCGTCGGCGGCGTCCGTCGTCATGCCATCGTTTCCTTTCATGTGCGGTCAGCCTTCCGGTACCGGGTGAGGCAGGCCGAGATGGGAGCGAAGAGTGACGCCCCGGTATTCCGTGCGGAACGCGCCGCGTTCCTGGAGCAGCGGCACCACCCGGTCCACGAACTCCTCCAGCCCGTCGGCCGTGAGCTGGGGGACGAGGACGAAACCGTCGGCGGCCCCCTCGCGGACATATGTGTGGAGGTCTGCGGCGACCGTCTCGGGGGTGCCGACGAAGGACTGCCGGCCGCTCGCCTCGATCACGGTCTCCCGGCTGGACAGCCCCTTCTCCCGCGCCAGCGCCCGCCATCTCTCGACGCGCGCCAGGGTCTCGCCGTCCTGGCCGCGGGGGGCGATCCCGGGCAGCGGGCCGTCGGGATCGTGGCCGGAGAGGTCCACTCCCCAGAGCCGCTCCAGCGCGTACAGCGCGTACTGGGGGGTGATCCGCCGGCGTCTGATCCCGGCGGCCCGCTCCTGCGCCTCGGCGGCACTGTCCCCGAGGACGACGGTGACGCCGGGCATGATCCTCAGGTCCCGCGGTGCCCGGCCGTACGCCGCGAGCCGCTGTTTGACGTAGGCGTAGCGGAAGCGGGCCGCCTCCAGTGAGCCGTGCCGGGTGAGGAACACATCGGCCGAGGCCGCGGCCAGCTCCCGCGCCTCCTCGGACTCCCCCGCCTGGATCACGACGGGCCGCCCCTGCGGTGAGCGGGGCAGCCCGAACTCGCCCGCGATGTCGAAGTGCCGGCCCTGGTGGGCGAACGGCCGGGGCAGCCCGTCGGATGTCCACGAGTTCCACAACTCACCGGCCACACCGACGAGTTCGGCGGTCCTGGTGGAGCGGTCGGGAGGGGCACCGGGACGGAGGTTCTCGCCGGTACGGGCGTCCGGTGAGGTCGCCACCCGCCAGGCCGCCCGGCCCATGCTGAGATGGTCCAGTGTCGCGATCCGGCGGGCGAGTTCGAACGGTTCGCCGGAGCCGGCGTGCACGGTGGCGGCGAGCCCCAGCCGGGTGGTGACCCCGGCGAGCGCGTTCAGCACGGCGACCGGTTCGGGCCACCCCACCGGCTCCAGGTCGTGGATCCGGCCCTGGTGCTCGGGCAGCCGCAGCGCCTCGTCGAGCAGCAGGAAGTCGAACAGTCCGCGCTCGGCGACACGGGCCAGGCGCTCGAAGGAGGAGAACGCGATCCGCGAGTCCGCACGCGGATCCGCCCACCCGGTGGTGCCGTCGGCCCCTGGGAAGAGGGCCGCGAGGTGCACCTGCCCCACGGTCATGACGTCCCCCCGGTCACGAGGTACCGGTTGGCGGGCCGGGCCAGGCCGAGGTGCTCGCGCAGGGTGCTGCCCGGGTAGAAGGTGCGGAACAGCCCGCGGTGCTGGAGCAGCGCCACCGTGCCGTTGACCAGCCGCTCCAGGTCGCGGCGCGGTTCGACGGGGACGAGGTGGAAGCCGTCGGCGGCGCCGTCGGCGTGCCAGGTGGCGACCAGCTCCGCGAGGTCGACCGGGCCACCCCGGTACAGCGGGCCCTGCGCGGTCGGCCGTGGGCCTCCTCCCCCGTGTCCGGGCTCGGCCGCGTGCTCCCCGTCACCGAGGTCCACCAGCAGGCTCGCCAGCACCCGCAGGGAGTCCGGTTTCCGTCCGAACTCGCCGGCCAGTGACTGCAGTTGCTCGCGAGCGGCGGTGGCCTGCGCCGGGGTCGCGGCACGGATCAGTGCCACGTCCGCGTACCGGGCGGCGACGGTCCGGGCGGGGCCCTCGGTGGCGTCGACCACGCGGACGGGGTGGCCCTGCGGCGGCCGGGGCACGGTCGAGGGGCCCCGGACCGAGAACGCGGTCCCGGTGAAGTCGACGTGGTGCAGCCGGTCCCGGTCGAGGAACCGGCCGCTCGCCGCGTCCCGGATCACCGCGCCGTCCTCCCAGCTGTCCCACAACCTCGCGCTCACGTCGGCGACTTCACCGGCCTCCTGCCACAGCGCCTGCGCCGGGGCCGCGTGCCGGCGGCCGAACAGCCGGGCCTCCCCCTCGGTGGTGGACACGTCGATCCGCCAGCCGGCCCGGCCCTGGCTGACCCAGTCCAGGGTGGCCACGGCGGCCTGCACCTGGAAGGGCTCGGTGTGGGTGGTGGTCACCGTGGGGACCAGCCCGATCCGCCGGGTCGCGGGCGCCACGCGGGACAGCACCGCGAGCGCGTCGGGGCCGGGTCGGCCGAAGGAGTCGTCCAGCGTCACGAAGTCCAGCGCACCGCGCTCGGCGAGCCGGACCATTTCGACGTAGGAGCCGGCGTCCAGGGAACCCGGCTGGTCGACGGCGGCGGCGAGATGCAGCAGCCCACGGCTGTACGAGACACCCATCCCTCACAGCACCTTGGAGACGAACGCCCGCGTCCGCTCGTGCCGCGGCCGCTCCAGCACCTCACCCGGCGGCCCCTGCTCGACGATCCTTCCGTCGGCCATGAAGACCACCGTGTCGGCGACCTCGCGGGCGAACGCGATCTCGTGCGTCACGACGATCATCGTCGTGCCCCGGTCCGCCAGGTCCCGGATGACGTCCAGGACCTCACCGACCAGCTCGGGGTCGAGCGCCGAGGTCGGCTCGTCGAACAGCAGCAGCCTGGGCTCCAGCGCGAGCGCCCGCGCGATGGCCACCCGCTGCTGCTGCCCGCCGGACAGCTGCCGTGGGTAGGCGGCCGCCTTGTCGCCGAGCCCGACCCGCTCCAGCAGCCGGTGCGCGCTCTCCACCGCCGCCTTCCGGGGCCGTTTCAGCGCGGACACCGGCGCCTCGACGACGTTGTCCAGGACGGTGAGGTGCGGGAAGAGGTTGAAGTTCTGGAAGACGAAACCGATCCGGGTGCGCTGTCGGAGCACCTCGCGCTCGGGTAGTTCGTACAGTTTGTCCCCGGCGCGCCGGTACCCCATCAGCGAGCCGTCCACGCTGATCTCGCCCCGGTCCACCTTCTCCAGGTGGTTGATGGTGCGCAGCAGCGTGGACTTGCCGGAGCCGGAGGGGCCGAGCACGACGGTGACCTCACCGGCGCACACCTTGAGGTCGATGCCCTTGAGCACGTCGAGCGATCCGAAGCTCTTGTGCACCGACCTGATGTCGACCATGACGGTCATCGCATGCATTCCTTTGCGGATTCACGGAAGGGGGGTGTCAGGCGGCCGCGCGACCGGCCAGGTTCCGCAGGAAGGACAGCACCGCCCGGGCGGCGGTGTCGTTCTGCCGGAACGCGGGCCCGCCGGTGCGCGGGCGGGTGAAGGCGCCGGGGGTACGGGCGTCGGTGTACGGGCCGAGGGCGAAGCGGCGCGGATGCGGGCGCCCGGCGCCGTCGAGGATGCGGCCGTCACCGGGGTCGACCCGGAGCAGTCCTTCGGGGGTCTCCGCGGCGCCGTCGGCATGCAGCTCGCGCAGCAGGCTGTCGCGGGCCCGTCCGACGGTGGGCTCGGGCAGCCGGGCCTCGACCAGCGCCCGGGCCTCGACGCGGAAGCCCGGCACGGTGGGGCTGGTGGCCCGGAACACCCCGTCCCCGGCGGTGACCGCCATCTCGGCACCCACGAATCTGAGCAGGCCGGCCCGGGACAGCGCGACCATCTGCCGCAGCCGGGGGCCGGGCGGGCCGGACGCCAGGTAGCTGAAGAACCCGTGCCACCGGGGTCCGGTGTTCCCGAGCCGCACCAGCTGCCCGTAGACGGAGAGCAGCCCGAGGAAGACCCCCAGGTCGGCACTGTGGGAAGGGTCGTGCCGACGGCGCAGGTCACCTTCGATGTAGCCCCGCAGCCCTTCCTGGAACGCCTCGTGGGAGGGGTACCGCACTCCGTCGAGCGGATGGTCGAGGGCGGCGAGGTCGAGGCGGTCGGCCGGGTCCGGTACGGCGGCGGCGATCAGCGCCTGGGCCTCGGCGGGGTCACCGGCGGCCGCGTACTTCTCCTCGAAGTCGGCCCAGGCCGTCGCCGTACGTTCCGGGTGGGCGGTGAACAGCCGGTGGTAGTGGGCGAAGCCCAGCTCCTTCTCCACCAGGGGCCACACATCGCGCCGGAAGTCGAAGCCCTCCGGTCTGCCCAGCAGCTCCCGCACCTCGGCCGGCCCGAGGAAGCGGGGCAGCGGGGGCCGGTCACCGGTCAGGTCGTAGCCGATCTTCGAGTGGTACGGCACCCCGCGCCGCGAGCCGACGTACAGCACCGGCTCCCGGCCCGAGGGAATGTAGGTGTCGCCCTGGTGGCGTCCGCCGCGTCCCTCGGTGAGCAGCACCATCAGGTCGACGAAGGCCAGCCCGAAGCCCCGTACCAGGACGGGTTCACCGGCCCGCAGCGAGGACAGGTCGCTGTCGGCGGTGAAGTCGGGCGGCAGGTGCACCAAGCCGCGCTCACGGGCGTATGCCGCCAACTCGGCCTGCGTACCGTCCGGTTCGGCGTCCAGGTGGCCGAGGGCGAGGATCACCAGGTCGGCGAGGAGGGGGTCGCGGTGGCCCTCCAGCCACACCTGCTGGCGGCCCCGGCGTGATCCGCTGACCCGCAGGGCGCGCCGCGGGTGGTGGTGGACGGTGACGCCGGGCGGCAGGTCGGCGCGGGCCCGCTCGTACACCCAGCGCAGATAGCGGCCCTGGAGCTGCCGGTCGGCGAAGGTGCGGCCGTCCAGCGCGGCCCACTCGTGCAGGGTGGGGCCCTCGCGCACCGGGCCGTCCATGACCACCGTCTCGTCGGTGAACATGGTGACGTCCTCGGCGTGCGAGTTCATCCACAGCAGCGGTGACTGCGCCTCGCGCCAGATGCGTCCGCCGCCCGGCGGATGGGGGTCGACGAGGTGGATGTCGAGGCCCGTACCGGCGTACAGCTCGGGCGCGTTGGCGGCGAGGCGTTCGAGGATGCCGGTGCCCCGCGGTCCGGCTCCCACGATCACCAGCTGCGGCCTCATCGGGCGCTCTCCGTGCCGCGCGCGTAGTACTTCTCCACGTAGTACTGGCCGACGCCGAGCACCGAGGTGACGACGGCGTACCAGAGGGTGGCGACCATCAGCAGCGGGATGACCTGATAGGTGCGGTGGTAGATCAACTGGGCGGAGAACAGCAGGTCGTTGACGGCGATGACGCTGACGATCGAGGTGCCCTTGAGGGTGCCGATCAGCATGTTGGCGGCCGGCGGCACGATGGAGCGCATCGCCTGCGGCAGCACGATCCGCCGCCGGCGCCGCCACCGGCTCAGCCCGAGCGCCTGGGCGGCCTCGATCTGCCCGCGGTCCACGGAGAGGATGCCGCCCCGGACGACCTCGGCGGCGTAGGCGGCCTCGTGCAGGGTGAGGCCGACGATCGCGACGGCGACCGGGCTGAGCAGGTTGACGGTCTTCACCCCGAACACCTGCGGGTACAGCGCCCCGATGTTGAACCACAGCAGCAGCTGCACCAGGATCGGGATCGACCGGAACAGCCACACGTAGCCCCAACTGACCGCTCGTAGTACCGGGTTGGCGGAGAGGCGGAAGGCGGCGAGCAGGGTGCCGAGGGCGAAGCCGAGGACCATCACCACCGCGGTCAGCCAGAGCGTGAGCCACAGTCCGCGCAGGACGGAGTCCGAGGTGAAGTAGTCGGCGACGACGTCCCACTGGAACGCCTGGTTGCGCAGCACCGAGTTGACGGCGAACCCGAGCAGGACGAGGACCACGACAGCGGCGGCCCACTGCCCGTACCGGCGCTGCGGAACGACCCGCGGGGCGTCCGCCGGCTCTGGTATCTCCGGTGCGGTGGGGGCTTTGGCGAGGGTGTCGGATGACATGCGAAGGCTCCGTGACGCGTTGATTCGTCGGAACGGGGTGGTGCCTTCACACGAGTGCGCCGTGCGGCGCGGATACGGCCGAGCCCCTCAGCAGGACCGTGCACCGAGAGTACGGGAGCGTTTCGGTCCGGTGTCAAGGCTGTCCATACTGTGAGCCGTACGTCTCAGGTCAGTTGACGCGGAACCGAATGCCTGTTCCACTTGGCCCATGCATCCACAGCAGTGGCTGGTCACCCGCTCCCACATCGACTTCGGTCGCGTGTGGTCCTCTTCCTGTTGAGCTGACCCCCTGCGCACACCTGCCCTGCGGCAGGCGCATTCGCGTTCTCCCTTTCTTTCTTCCGTTCTTCGGTCACGCCTTCACACGCGCCCCCCTCCCCTCGCGCTCCGCACCCCCTTCCCGCTTCAGGAGACCGCCGCCCCATGCGCACGCCCGCTTATCGCCATTTCATACCCTTTATCACCATCACGTCGGCCACTCTGTTCCTCACCGCCTGCGGCTCCGGCGCCGGTGACTCGGGTGGGCCGGACGCCTCCGGCGTGGCGGCCAGGTCCGACCAGGTGCCCACCACGGACGTCGTCTCCGCCGAGAAGAAGGACGCGGCGGCCGCGAAGCTGCTGCCGGCCGGCACCACGCACCTCACCGTCGCCGTCAGCGTCGGCGGCACCCCACCCGGCACCACCTACCTGTCCGACGGCAGGACTCTGACGGGCCAGGACGTCGACTTCACCAAGGCGGTCGCCAAGGTGCTCGGCATCGAACTCACAGTGGACCAGGCGAGTTTCGAGGCGATCCTGCCGGCCCTGGACAGCGGGAAGTACGACTTCGGAGCGAGCAACTTCGGCGTCACCGACGAGCGCCGCAAGACCATTGACTTCGTCACCTACGTCAATGACGGCCAAGGCTTCGCCACCCGCAGGGACAGCAAGCTCTCCAAGATCACCGACCTGAAGCAGCTGTGCGGCCTGGACGTCGCGACCGGCGCCGGTACGACCTTCGAGAGCACGCTGGAGGACGGCAAGCACGTGTGCACCGACGCGGGCAAGAAGGCGTACCAGGTGCAGACGTACGCCGAGTCCAGTGCGATCTGGTCCTCGGTCCAGCAGGGCCGCAGTGACGTCGTGATGTCCACGATCAACGGCCTGCGCTACGCCGTCGACCACCAGCCGGGCCTGAAGTTCCTCAACGAGTTCCACCGCCTGGACGTCGGCTTCGCCTTCAAAAAGGACACCAGGCTGGCCCCGGCCTTCCAGGCTGCGGTGAACAAGCTGATCGCCGACGGCACCTACGACAAGATCCTCAAGAAGTGGGGGACGACGGGTTCGGCGATCACCGAGTCCCGTATCTCACCGCCGGAACTGAGGGATTGAGCCCTTCGCCGGGACGTCGGACGAGAAGTCCTTGGAGTAGAAGCTGGCCTTCTTGTCGGTCTCCCAGCAGGTGCGGATCATCTGCCGGACGTGCCGGGGGACGGCGAGCCGGGGTAGCGGCACGGCCTGCCCGGTGCCGCCGCAGGCGGTGCACGGGAGTGGGGTCCCGTGGGGCAGGAGGGTGGCGCCGCGTCCCTGGCAGGGGCAGCAGATCAGGAGCGGTCGAGGGTGCCGGAGGCGTCGGCGGACCAGAATCCTGCCTTCCGGGCGAAGGCTTTGGATGCCGCGCAGCGCGGTCTCCAATACTTGAGGGAAAATCATAGCTACAGTAAGCAGATACCGGAACTCGAAAATCTAGTAGCGGCTTTGAAGTGATCCAGCCGTCTGGCTGACAGGTTCGATATCTTTCTCGGGAGAGGCGCGTGAGGGGTATGGGCGTCGCGAGCGATGACCCAGTATTCTGTCTGTACGGGGATCTGCAGCTCGGCTTCTCTCACTCAGGAAGGCTCTGGCATGTTGCGATTGAGCCCGATAGCGGCGAGATCAACGCCTGTTGCACTTGACTCCAGCTCTCGCGAGACACTTCAGCCTTTCCGGAAGCACTGGAATTCCTGACCAGCAGTGGCGAGTCACTCGAGAAATGTGCGCCATTCACCGAGGGGCATATCTGGTGTCGAGTACAACAATCCGGCGTAGTATTGAGGGAGGGGGAGTGCGGTGGTATAGCGGCACTCCACCTATCAAGCCTTGAAATCCTCAATTCTGTAGGCCAGGAGAACGCGTAGAGCCGCAAAGCAACGTTGCCTGGCCCGCGGCCCACGAGGTGCCTCGTGGGCCGCGAACGTCGCGCACGTTTGCCCGCCTACCGCTGACGGTGATCCACCAGCAGTGGCCACTCAGCATCCGTCGCAAGGACAGCAGCAGTCGCACCCGTCGCACCCGCCGCAATCACACCCCCCACAGCCACCGCTGGGACAGCAGTCGCAGTACTGGCAGCAGCCGTTGCGCTTCTTTCGCGACCACGGCCCCTCGTACTCCTCGGCGCAGCACATCTTGCAGGTGCAGCACAGCGTGAGGAACACCCCGCAGCCCGCCCAGAACCCGCGCCGGCCCTTGGGCGGCAGGGGTATCGGGGGACCGAAGCCACCGCCCCCACCACCGAAACCGCTACCCCCGCCGCCGAAGCCACCGCCGAAGCCCCCGCCACCGTCCCCGAAACCGCCCCCGGCGTACGAGTCGCCCCCCGCATACGGATTCCCACCGGCGTACGGCCCCTGCGGCACTCCCTGCTGCGGCGCCCCGTACGGCCCCGGCCCCACCCCCGGCCCGGGCTGATGCGCCGCGCACACCTGCACCGTGCCGAACGCCCGGTCCACCGACCGCCCCAGCTCGTGCGCCAGCAGCAGATGCACCAGCTTCCCGTCGGTGAACTCCGCCTCCCGCAGTGCCAGCCGGATGCCGTGCAGGGCGTCGTCGGCCAGCCGGCGGGCCTCCGGCAGTGACGTACCGGTGGCGGTGAGCGGGTTCCAGGCGCCTGACGCAGCGTCAGCATGCCGGTCCTCCACGGCGTCCAGCAGGTGGGCCAGCCGTCCGAACAGCCGGCCCGCCTCGGCGAGCGGTTCCGCGTTGCCCGGGCGCCCGGCCAGCACCGCCGTGTGCGCGAAGGCGGCCGCCGTCGCCGTCTCGGTCGGCTCGGTGACCGTCAGGATCGGGGTGCCGGGGCCGGCCAGGGTCTCGATGCCGAGCTGGCGGTCGACGGCGTCGACGAGGACGTCCGTGTCGAAGCCGACCGCCGAGCCGCCGCGCGCCCCGGCCCTGCCCCAGCCCGCCGCGACCCTGCGCGCCGCGGCCGCCACCGGCTTCCGCGCCAGCAGCCCATCGCCGTCGGCGACATGGTCACGTACTTTGGCGGAGGCGAGAACCAGCGAGACGGCGGCGGCGAGTCGCGCGCCCTCTCCCTGGGCGACGGAGGCGGTCCGCATTCCGCGCAGGGCGCACGGGCCGGCCGTGCGCCGCCCGCCGCTCAGCACGCCTGCCTGAGCCTCCGTCAAAACCGATATGAGCAGCCCGTCATAGTTCGTCACGAGGCGCGCGAACTGTCCGTGGTCCCGGCGCAGCGCGAGACACAGCCCGCACAAGTGAGCCATCCACTGGGTCTTGAGGTTCTCCCCGAGCCGATGGGAGCAGGGCCTGACGATTCCGAACACTACGATCCCCCGTGCCGTGCGACGACGTTGAGCTGCGGCATCGTATCGGCCGACAGTCGGGTCGTATCAGGGGTGCCGTTCACCCGTACGCACGGTGCGTCACCCATCCGCCGTCGACAATCATATTTCACTCACAGTCAGCAGCCGTATGAGTTGCGACCCTTGGGGCACAAGGACTCTCGACGGATCCGCTGTGCACCAGTACCGTCACAAACCCCCCGCGCGGCGTCTATCCACTTGGCGCGCCGTCCGCATCATGGATGACCATAGGGATGCGGAAAGCAAGAAAGACCGCTGTGAGAGGAGGCGTCCATGGGATCGGTACGCAAGGCGAGTGCGTGGCTCGGCCTCGTCGACGACAACGATGACGAGCGCTACTACGACGACGACTACTCCGAGGGCACCGAGTCCGGGGACGCCTGGGTCACGGACCCCCGGGTGAAGGTGGCCACGGACACGGCCGAGGAGAAGGGCCGCCGGATCGGTACGGTCACCCCGGACAGCTTCCGGGACGCCCGCGCCATCGGCGAGCTGTTCCGGGACGGGGTCCCGGTCATCATGAACCTCACCGCGATGGAGCCCGCCGACGCCAAGCGCGTCGTGGACTTCGCGGCGGGGCTGACCTTCGGCCTGCGGGGCACCATCGAGCGGGTCGCGAACCGGGTCTTCCTGCTGACACCCGCGAACACGGAGATCATCAGCGGTGAGCCGGCCGCACGCCGCGAGGACGGCTTCTTCAACCAGAGCTGAGGCAGGGCCGCTCACCGGCCCTGCCTCCCCGGAGGCTCACCGGAAGGCGTCGAGCCCGGTGAGCGCCTTGCCCAGCACGAGCTGGTGCATCTCGACGGTGCCCTCGTAGGTGAGCACCGATTCCAGATTGGTCGCGTGCCGCATCACGGGGTATTCGAGGGAGATCCCGTTGGCGCCGAGGATCGTCCGCGCCGTACGGCAGATCTCGATGGCCTCGCGGACGTTGTTGAGCTTGCCGAAGCTGACCTGCTCGGGACGCAGGCGGCCGGCGTCCATCCGCCGCCCCAGATGGTGGGCGAGCAGAATCCCCTTGTGCAGTTCGACCGCCATGTCGGCGAGCTTGGCCTGGGTGAGCTGGAAGCCGCCGATGGGCCGCCCGAACTGCTCGCGCGTCTTCGCGTACTCCACGGCGGTCTCGAAGCTGCTGCGCGCGGCGCCCATCGCGCCCCAGACGATGCCGTAGCGGGCGTGCGAGAGACAACTGAGCGGTCCGCGCAGTCCGGTGACCTCCGGCAGGACGGCCGTGGCGGGCAGCCGTACGTCGTCGAGGACGAGTTCACTGGTGACGGAGGCGCGCAGGGACCACTTGTGCTTGATCTCCGGGGCGGAGAAGCCGGGGCTGTCGGTGGGGACGACGAAGCCGCGGACGCCCTCCTCGGTCTGCGCCCAGACGACGGCCACTCCGGCGACCGAACCGTTGGTGATCCACATCTTCCGGCCGTTGAGCACCCAGTCTCCCCCACCGTCCCGCTTGGCGTGGGTGCGCATGGAGGCGGGGTCGGACCCGTGGTCGGGCTCGGTCAGGCCGAAGCAGCCGATCACCTCGCCGGCGGCCATGCGGGGCAGCCACTCCTGCTTCTGCTCCTCGCTGCCGAACCGGTGGATCGCGTACATGGCGAGGGAGCCCTGCACGGAGACCAGGGACCGGATGCCCGAGTCGGCCGCCTCCAGCTCCAGGCAGGCCAGCCCGTACTGCACGGCCGTCGCGCCCGCGCAGCCGTACCCGGTGAGGGACATGCCGAGGGCGCCGATGCCGCCCAGTTCCCGCGCGAGTTCCCGGATCTGCGGCAGCTCGCCCTTCTCGTACCAGTCGGCCACGTACGGCAGCACGCGGTCGGCCGCCCAGCTGCGCACGGTGTCCCGGACGGCCCGGTCCTCCGGCTCCAGCAGGTCGTCGATTCCGAGCGGGTCGGCGGCATCGAACGGGGGCAGCTTCGCGGACGCGGACATGGAACACCCTCCGGGACACGGGACTCAGCAAAACTAGCACCGCTAGTTACGGCTCTCCAGCCGACGTTACGGTGCAGTGTCCCGCACGTCCAGAGGGGTCAGGCGGAGACCCGCGACTTCTCGGCGGCCGCCTCCGCTTCCCGGGGCGCCGGCAGCTCCACGTCGGCCCCGGCCGGTTCCTCACCACACTGCATGGTCCACGGCAGCCGCAGAGCCATCGCCGCGCCCAGCAGCAACAGTCCCGCGCTCACCAGCAGCGTCACATGCAGCCCGTGCACGAAGGAGTCCCGCGCCGCCCGGCGCAGCGCGTCCCCGGCGGGGCCGCCGAGGCGTCCGGCGACCTCGTAGGCCTCGCCGAGCGAGTGGCCCGCCGCGTCCGACGCGGGCCGCGGAACGCCCGGAACCGATCGCAGCCCCGGCGCGTAGGCCGCGTTCATCACGCTGCCGAGCAGCGCGATGCCGATGCCGGCGCCGAGCTGGTACGACGTCTCGCCGATCGCCGCCGCGCCGCCGGCCTGGTCCGCCGAAGACTCGCTGAGCATCGACTCGTAGGCGCCGAAGAGCGTCGTCTCCAGGCCGAAGCCCAGCAGCACGAAGCCGGCCAGCAGCAGCACCGTGTTGTCGGTGCCGCCCATCGCCGTCAGGGTCAGCACCGCCACCGCCGTCAGGCAGAAGCCGAGTGACACCATGCGGCGCGGCCCGAAACGGCGCAGCATCCGCGCGCCCACCAGGCCCGCCGCCATCGCGGCGATGGTCAGGGGCAGCAGCCTGAGCCCCGTCTCCAGGGGCGAGAGGTCGAGCACCAGTTGCAGGTACTGGGCGGCGATCAGTTCCAGGCCGACCAGCGCGAGCATCGCGAGCACGATGCAGCCCACGGAGGTGCTGAACGCGGTCCGGCGGAACATCCGCAGGTCCACCAGCGGGTGCGGGAGCCGGCGCTGGCGCCGTACGAAGAAGAAGAGGAGGGCCGCACCGGCCAGCAGGGGCACCACGGTGAAGGGACTCGCCGCCGCCTCGCCACCGCCCAGCCGCTTCACGCCGAGGACGACACCGAAGAGCCCGGCCGCCGCCATCAGCGCACCGGTCACATCCCAGGGGCCGTTGCGATCACCCCGGGACTCGGGCAGCAGGATCCGGCCCACCGGCAGACTGACCAGCATCAACGGGATGTTGACCAGGAAGACCGCGCCCCACCAGAAGTGCTCCAGCAGGAAGCCCCCCAGCAGCGGGCCCACGGCCGCGCCGACGGCGGCGACCGCGCTCCAGATGCCGATGGCGAGCGCGCGTTCGCGCCGGTCGGGGAAGACCTGGCGCAGGATCGACAGGGTCGCGGGCATGATCATGGCGCCGCCGACACCGAGCAGCGCGCGGGCGAGGATCAGCATCTGGGCGCTGGGCGCGAAGGCGGCCGCGGCGGAGGCGACACCGAAGAGGGCGTAGCCGAGGAGCAGGACGCGTCTGCGGCCGACGCGGTCGCCCAGGGTGCCGAAGAGGATCAGCAGCGAGGCGCAGACCAGCGGGTAGATGTCGACGATCCAGAGCAGTTCTACGGCGTGGGGCCTGAGGTCCTCGGTGACGGCGGGGACCGCCACGTGCAGCACGGTCGCGTCGAGCGCGACGAGCAGCAGGCTCGTACAGAGGACGACGAGGACGACCCAGCGGTTGGCACCGGCCCCGGCCGCCCGACGGCGCGGCCGTACGGCAGCCGTGGTCGTCCCGGACATGCATGTACCTCCAAGATGATCCCTCGCGTGGGGCGGAGCGACGGGGTGGGGACTCCCTGTCGTACGGCCGGAGAGGAGCGGTGTCTCCGGCCCGCGCAAACCCAAGCGGGTGACTCGTCAGCGTACGCGAGTTCACCGCGTGGACACGTGGCGGACCTCTCACACGCACGACGGAACCCGTGTGGCGTACGCCACGTCGCCCCCTCTTGACCACGACCCCGCGAGCCGTCCGGTTCCGCGCCCGGTCGATAATCGAGCCCGTGACCGATCTTGCAACGCGCGCGGCTCCCTCCCGCGCCCCCCTCCTGCGCCGGGCGGCGCCGGCCCTGCTGGGCTACGCGGCGGTCCGCGCCCTGGGGCTCCTGGTGCTGGCGCTGTGGAGCGCCGCGCGCGGCAAGAGCGCGTACACCTTGCTGACCGCGCGCTGGGACTCGTTGTGGTACACGCGGGTCGCCGAGCTGGGGTACGGCTACGAGGTACGGCTGCCGAACGGGGACGTCCACTCCAATCTGGCGTTCTTCCCGCTGCTGCCGTGGCTGGAGCGGCTGCTGCACGCGGTAGCACCGCTGTCGTACGCGGACGCCGGTCTCGTGGTCGGACTGCTCGCCTCACTGGCCGCCGCGGCGGGCGTGTTCGCGGTGGCCGACCGGGTGTACGGCCCGCGGGTGGGCGCCTGTGCCGTGCTGCTGTGGGCGGTGCTGCCGGTCGGGATCGTGCAGTCGATGGCGTACAGCGAGTCGCTGTTCACGGCGCTGGCGGCCTGGTCGCTGTACGCGGTGCTGACCGGGCGGTGGGTGAGTGCGGGTCTGCTGGCGGTGCTCGCGGGGCTGACCCGGCCGGTGGGGGCGGCGGTGGTCGCGGCGGTGTGGGTGGCGGGCGTGGCCTCGTTCGTGCGAGACCGAAGCGCGCACGGCGCGCACGGCGCGCGCCACGAGGAACCCGCCCCGGCGCAGGAGCACAGCGCACGCGCGGGGCGCGGACACCCGACGGACGGCGCGTCCGAGAAGGCGCGCGTCCCCCCGGCATCACAAGCCCCCTCGGCCACCGACGACGCAGAGACCCCCTGCGCAACAAGCGCCCCCTCCCCCACCTCAGGCGCGCGGTTCGCGCCGCACGCCCCCCGTTGGCGCCGTGCCCTCGGGATGGCGCTCGCTCCACTCGGTGCCGCCGGTTATGTCCTCTGGGTCGGCCGCCGCACCGGCAAGGGTCCGCTCGGATACCTGGACGTCCAGGCCGGATGGCGCAACGGGTTCGACGGCGGGTACGCCTTCGCCCGCTTCGTGGCCGACAAGTTCACGTCAATCCCGTCCGCCTTTGCCGGTGTCGGCCTGATCATCGGGGTCGCTCTGCTGATCTGGCTGTACGTCACCGGGGTCCGCGGGCGTCAGCCGGTGGAACTGCTGGTGTACACGGGTGTCGTGCTCGCGCTCGCCCTGTGCGCGTCGAGCTACTTCGGCTCCAAGCCGCGGCTGCTGATGCCCGCCTTCCCGGTGCTGCTGCCGCTCGCCTGTGCCCTCGCCCGGCTGCGCACCTCCCGATCCGCGCTGATCACAGCGGGGTTGGCGGTCGCGGCGGCGGTCTACGGGGCGTTCTGGCTGAACGGCTCCGGTCCGCCATGATCGACTTCTCGGCCGATGACGCTCCGGAGAATTCCGCGCCAGGGCGGGGTTAACGCATTCATAAGCGCCATATAAACAACACCCGGCATGATCAAAGGAATTGAAGAGAGGTGCCTCACGGGATTGCGAAATCCAGGGAATTCGCACCGCCCTTGAGAGGTTTCCCACATCACATCGTCATCACAAAGCCGCTGATTCGACCGGGAACACAGCTCACTCGCTGTAACGTCGATTGGGTGCGTACCGAACGAAACCTCACCCGGCGTCTGGACCGGGTGTTCGCCAGACTGGACCGTGAGCCGCAACGACCGGCCCACATCGATGTGCCGAGGATGAGCCGGCACAGGGTCGTCCTGTTCTCGGCGACCCTGGCCTTCTACCTGGCGATCGTGTGGGCCGTGGTGACCACCTCGTGGCTGGTGCGGCTGGACTGGCAGGTCATGTTCTTCCGGCCGTACCAGCAGTGGCCGCAGATCCACGCGTTCCTCGACTACTACGTGGTGCTCGGCCAGCGCGGCCCCACCGCCGTGATGGTCGCGGCCTGGCTCGGCTGGCGCTCCTGGCGCCAGCACACCCTCCGCCCGCTGCTGACCCTGGCCACCTCGCTGCTGCTGCTGAACCTCACGGTCGGCGCCGCCAAGATCGGCATGGGGCGGCTCGGTCCGCACTACGCGACCGTGATCGGCTCCAACGAGATGGGTCTCGGCGGCGATATATTTCCCAGCGGCCACACCGCCAACGCCGTCGTGACCTGGGGCATCCTGGCCTACCTGGCCTCCACCGCGCGAGCCCGCCGCTGGCTGTCGGCACTGTCGGCGGTCACCTCGCTCGGCGTCGGCCTGACCACCGTCTACCTCGGTACGCACTGGCTGAGCGACGTGCTGCTGGGCTGGGCCGCCGGCCTGCTGATCCTGCTGGCCCTGCCGTGGTTCGAGCCGCTGATCGCCAAGGCGGAAGGCCGGCTCTTCGACCTGCGGGACCGCTGGCGCGCCCGCCGCAGCCGGCCCGTCACCGAACCGCTCGTCCCCGTCACGCAGGTGGTGCTCAAGCCGCGCGGCGTGCCCGCCGAGGCGACACCGGTGCGCGAGCCGGTCTCCTCGACGCGCGCCTCCCGGGGGCCGATGCACCTGGCACCGGGACCGCACACGGCCCGCTCCGAACGCACGCCGGTCACCCCCGTGGGCAGCCGCCGCCCACCGCACGCCGACCGTGTCCCGCGCGGCACGTCCCAGCCGGCCCGCCCCCTGACAGGGGGCTGACGGCGGGGGAGACAGCGGGTCCGGTACGCACAGCCAGCCCGCGCCACGACGAAGGCCCCGTCTCCCTCGGCGGTTTCTAGGGATCGTCGCAACACGTGGTCGGTTGTGTCAGACGGCGAGCAGTTTATGCAGGCGCTCGGCTGGGGTTTCCCAGCCGAGC